>JBHHXQ010000433.1:0-1530 GCA_046757105.1 Candidatus Krumholzibacteriia bacterium | reverse complement strand
ACGCCAACCCCGGCAGGAATGCCAGAGGGAAACACGCCGCCGCGGCGATCGCCCTTCAGGAAGCTCCTGCGCTCGATCATCTGATCATTTGTTTCGCTGCTCGTTACCTGATCGAATCTCGGTTCTGAGCTGTGCTCTCCACGCACATTTGTCCGACAAACATGCACGAGTCGTCCGGCGAGCGTGCGTGACCGGATAACCGAGCGGGTCGGTGGAGCGTGGAAGATCGAATTGTCCCATTCGTGCCGGAGGGCGTCAAGCTCAGATCATGGCGCACCTCCTTCCCGGGTGGTCGCCGGGCGTCGTGGAGCGGTCGAGCCCGCAATCGGTCTCGGGTCGAGCCGCTCACAAGCCCGTGGTGCGATTCCTTCGAGGCGACTCGACGCCAAGGTCGTCCGCCGACGGCCGCCGTGGATCAGCATGGAATGGCCTCCACGCGCCGGACCATGCCCTCGAGGATCGCCTCGACCTCCTGCCGGACGCGTTCGCTCGAGGCCAGGGCGAGCGCCTTCTGGCGGAGGCGCGTGACCTCATCGGCGAAGGCGTGCCCCAGTTGCCTGGCGAGCGCGCCGAGGAGCTCCTCGAGCTTGGCCGTGAAGCTGCGCACGACCGTGGGAAGGCGTGCCTGGATGCCCCTCAAGAGCGTGCCGAGCGTCTCGTCCACGAAGCGCTCCGGTGACCTCTCGCGCTCGCGCCGCTGGGCCTCGAGCGCCTCCTCCTCCGCCCGCTGCTCTTCCTTGCGACGCTTCTCCGTCTCCTCGGCCAGGCGCGCGTCGTGGAAGCGACGCTCCCGGGCCTCGAAGATCTCGCGGGCCTTGGCCGCGAGGTAGCCCAGAGGATCGTACATCCATTCCGGGAAGGGCGGCCCCAGGTAGGGGGCGACGCGGTCGGCGAGCTCACGCAAAACCGGCGTCGGGAAGCGCCCCAGGCGCTTGACCGTCTCCGACTCGGCGTTGGCAAGCTGGAAGCGGCGATGCAGATGGCGGGCGAGCTCCTCGGCCGGCTCGCCGTCGAGCGAGCGCTGGAAGAGCCGCTTCATCTTTTCCGCGGCGCGCAGTGGATCGAAGCTCTCGCACCGCTCCGCCGGCGACTGCCCGTCGATCGACTCCTGCGGGATGCGGTGATACATCTCCTGAAAGACCGCGGCCCCCATCTCGAGGAGCGTGGCCAGCCGGCGCCGAGGCCAGCCGGGATTCTCCTCGCCGAAGACCGCCGCGATCGCTCGCCGGAGCGCGTCCTTGAGGGTGAGAAAGTGAGCTTGCCGCGCTCCGCGAGGAGACGACGCACCTCCTCGTTCAGGTAACGTTCAGGTAGGGGCGGCCGCGATCGATCACCAAGGGGGTCGACGTCCACCTTGGTGACCGTCTCCTCGATGAGGCGCTTGGCGAGCTCCGCGCTCTCTCGGTGGGCGAGCATCCACCCGACCACGTAGCGGCTGAAGATGTCGAGGATCACGTAGAGGTAGTAGTACGTCCACTTCGTCGGGCCGAGGAGCTTGGTGATGTCCCAGGACCACACCTGGTTCGGTGT
>JBHHXQ010000432.1:0-1605 GCA_046757105.1 Candidatus Krumholzibacteriia bacterium | reverse complement strand
GCGCTCCGAGTCATGGACGGTCCCTTCGCGATTCCACACGGCCAGCAGTTGACCCGTCTGGGCGAGGTGGGCTGTCAGCGGGTAGTAGGACTTGTCCTTCGGATGGTGTGGATTGAAGCCCCGTGCCGCCCCGTCCGCGAACAGGTGTACCGCTCCCGGATCCTTGGACACAAGTTTGATCTACGCCGCGCGGCGTAGCTCGTCTTCCTCTCGCGCCTCGCACGGTGTCTGGTAGCCGAGCTTCTCGAGGCGCCACTCCCGGTTGTAGCGCTCGACGAACTCCCGGACGGCGAGCCTCACCTCCTCGAGGTTTCGGAAGATCCGACCGTGGATCGTCTGCTCCTTGAGGGTGCGATTGAAGCGTTCCGCCACCCCATTCGTTTCGGGTTCCTCGAGGAAGCCGAAGCTCGCCACGACGCCCCAGTACCGCAGCTGGTTCTGGAAGTGGTCCGAGAGGTACTGGCTCCCGTGGTCCATTCGCAGCGCCAAGCCCCGCGCGACGTCAGCCTCGACGGAGCCGTAGATCCGCTCGAGGCCCTGCGAGATCGGCTCCAACGCCGCAAAGCGGCTCCCGACCTTGCAGACGTGCCAACCGACGCACTCCGCGTTCCAGTGCTCCACCGCCGTGAACAGCCACCCCCAACCGTCGTCGACCGTGAAGATCCGGATCCCATCGGTTCCCCACATCACGTTCGGGGCGAGCGTGATGATCTTCCCCTCGTGCTCCGTCGCCTTGCCCGGTCGCACCCGATGCGGCGAGAGCAACCCGTGCTCTCGCATCACTCGCAGGACCCGCTTGCGCGCCACGCGGATCCCGTCCAGGATCCGCAGCCGCGCGTGGACCTTCCGGTGGCCTTCGCCCTGGAAGGGCGAACGGGCCAGGTCGGCCCGGATTGCTTCCAGCAACGCCTCGTCCGACACCGTCGGCTTCGGACCCCGCTTCCGGGGAGCCCAGCCCGAGCGACGCTTGCGCTCCTGCTGGCGACGGGCGTAGAGCGCCGAGCGACTGCGCTCCCAGACCCGACACACCCGCTCGATCCCATACGGCTTGCCCGTCGTCTCGGAGGTCGCCTCGCTCATCACCGCAACCTCCGGATCGCCAAAGGGAGACGCCCCTCCGCCGCCCGCGCGCGCTCGCGCAGAAGCTCGATCTCCATCGAGAGCTCCCCGATGTGACGCTTTGCCGCGTCCAGCTCCGCCTGCAACGGCTCCCCCTGCCGCTCCTTCAGCGCCAAATCCATCCCCGCCTCCGCACGCTCCCGCCACTGCTCGAGCCGGTAGATCTCCACCCCGAGCTCGCGCGAGAGCGCATCCAGCGACTCACCCCGCAACAGACGCAGCACCACCTCTCCCTTGCGACCCGCGCTCCAGCGCTGGCCCGGACCCAGCGGTCCTACCTCACCCAACGCCTCGACGGCCCGAACTCCAGTCGCCCTACGGGCTCCCTCCGTTCGCACCGTCGACTTCGCCCCGACCGATCCCTTCCGCACCTTCCTCTTCACCCCGGTTCCCTCCTTGGACGCTCATTGTCCTCAAATCCGTGTCCAAGAAAACCGGGGCCGCCTCACCAACTGGCCTGGTCCTCCTTCGCGCCCTCGGCGATCC
>JBHHXQ010000431.1:0-1759 GCA_046757105.1 Candidatus Krumholzibacteriia bacterium | reverse complement strand
GCGGACGCGGCGAATCACGACTGGTAGTCCACGAGACCCCGCATGGCCTTCGCGACACGCAACGACGAGAGGCTGAATGCCGTGTGACTCCGCGAACGCCTTCAGGGCACGCGCGAGCAGGCGCACGGTCTCCGCGTCGCGCTCGGGGATCTCGAACTGGTACTCCAGCGCGTTCGTCAGCGACGCGTACGCACCCTGGGCGGGGCGGTCGGTCTTCGTCAGCGCGCGCTCGATTCGCTCCTACGCAGGACGCTGGTGAGGATCGCCTGCGAACGGGCACCGTCGCGGCTGCGATTGCCGCCGGACATCTTGCGGTTGACGACAGCCGGGCGGATGGCCTGTTCCGCCGGCCAGTTTGTCGCCTCGAGCTCTGGGTGCTCGAGGAACGTGAAGATGTGCTCGCGGTGGTCGATGATGTGCCACGCGAGCTTGCGGTTCTCGTTGTTCGAGAAGTCCTTCGTGATCAGATCGTCGAGTCGCCAGCCCAGGTCCGCCTTGCGAGACAGGAATGTTCGGCGACTGATCCCGCCTTCGTTTCGCAGGTCGCGAAGCGCGAGCGAATCTTGAAGCAGGAGCTGGTGCTCAGCCGACTCGAGGCGGTTGTACGGTGCCCACCCGTCCCGGCCGAGCAGTCCATCGTAGTCGGCGCCCAGGACAGACTCGACGACGTCGAAGCCACGGCTGGGCTCGATCGCGTAAAGGGTGGCGTCCGCACTGACGAAGGCCCACAGCCACTCCTTGAGCCCGGCGACCTTCCAGCCGGTCTCATCGGGATAGACGAGCCCGCTGTCGCGGACGATGATGTTGATTCGTTCGTACAGCGGCTCGGCCTTTCTCGCCGCACGCAAGAACGCCCGTCGCAGGGTCGAGCGGTGTACCGAGAGGTCATAGGTGTCGCCGAAGAACTTCGCGATCTTGCCATCGGAGACTCCCATGGACTTATTGAGTTCGATCGCCAAGGCGATGGCGTTGGGACCGATCTGGTTCGCCGCGGCGCCGAGCGCATCGGAGATCTGTTCGGGATGACGGCCCTGTACTCGACGGCCACACTTCGGGCACGTGCCGCACTCGACGTTGAACTGAGTGACGGTCGGCTCGACCTTCGGCACGTCGGTGAGCGGCACGTCGATGAGGAAGGCTCGTGAATGGTGCGTTCGCCCAATTCCACGTGGCAGTCCGGACACTCAGGCGTCTCGAGAGGCACATCGACGAATTTGTCGATCTTCTCTGGGCGCGGCCGAGAGCCACGCTTGCCGTACTTCTTCCCCGACTTGCGGCCTGGCTTCTTCGGGTCCTTCTCGGGATCGCCCTTGGAGAACGGAGCGGCCTGACGCTTGCCAGCGCGCTGCGCTTCATCGAGGAGCTTGCGCAGCTTCTCGTTCTCGCGTTCGAGCCCTTCGACGCGTTTCGCGAGCTTCGGGCAGCGCGGGCAGTTGTTGTTGCTCGGGCTCTTCGCCGTCACTCTTCGCTTCTTCGCTCGCCTGGAGGGCCGACACATCTCGGTCCGTACAACATCTCGCGTGCCACGGACGCAAGAACGATGACGCTCGAGCCCTTCGAAACCACTCAACCCTCATCGCCATCATCGGTTGCGCATCGCGACCGACCGTGCGCGCCTGGATTCGCTCACGAGGGACGTCCTGTCATAGCGGCAGCGTGGTCGGCGAAGACGCGTCAGAATGGCAGCCCCCGGTAAACAGATACCGCTCACGTTCCCATGCATCGACTTCCCCTCGGAGCTCCTCGGGATCCTCGATCC
>JBHHXQ010000430.1:0-1828 GCA_046757105.1 Candidatus Krumholzibacteriia bacterium | reverse complement strand
AGGCGACCGAGACCGCCGCGTCAAGCGCCAGCCAGCTCTTCCCCAGCTTAGCCTCAGACCTCCTGACATGGGCCGGTCGCTGATTCAGACACTCCAGCGCCGCGCGAGACAGCGAACGTGAGACGAAGGGTGGTCCCGGGAACGCGAACGCGGGCTTCGTTGAGTTGGTCACAGAGGGCGGCGATCGCTCTGGTACGGCGCGGCGCGCTCATCGAATCGAGTGTGACGCGGAGCTCGCCGTCGGCCACTTCCAAGCTGCCTGAAGAGCGGAATGCCTCGCGCAGTAACGCCCGACCTTCGTCCTCGCTCCTGCGGTAGTGGGGGGCGAGCAGCCGGAACAGCGAGGTCTCGGCTCGATACGCCGCCATCTTCACAACGTTCATGCAGTGCTTGTGCTCGACCTCGAGAAGGACAGCCTGGTCGGCGGATGCCTCGGCGACTGGCACGCGCTTGGGGTGCTTCTTCCGCCGCGCGATCAGCGTCTCGATCTTCTCGCGGACCTTTGCGAGCTTCTGTCGGAGCTTCCCGTGGGCGATCTTGAATCCACGAACCGTCGGACGGCGGCTCTCCTCGTTTGTGTCAGCAGCGCGCCCGAGCTTTGCCGCCAGGTTCGTTGCCTCTTTTCGAAGAGCGCGGATCTTCTTGTCGAGCTTCTTGCGCTTCGGGTTCAAGACGGATCGCTCCGGATCCTCGGGCTCGACCTCGTAGGAGTCGAGTGCGTCCAGAGCGAACTCCTCTCGAGCGTACTTGAAGAAGTTCTCCTGACGCCAGCGCTTGCCGAGGCGGAAGACGATCTCTACATCGGCGAGGTCCTTGCGGCTCGTGACGACGGGGATCTGCTTCCCCTTCTTGTCTCGGCGAACCACCTGCCGGAACTCGACGCCACCCCCTAGGCGAACGACGCCGTCACGGAGCTGGTAGGAGACCTGCTGACCGTCGATCTTGAGGGTGCGCTCGACGAAGTCCTTGACGGGATAGCGCGGGCATTTTCCCTTGCGATACGTGAGGAAGTCATGTCCGGCATCCATGATCGCTTTGAACAGCTTGGGGCTCCAGCCTCCACGATCGAAGACGACGGTAACGCGCGTTCCCTCCGGGATAACCTTCTCCCTCTGCAGCTCTTCGAGTATGAGAAGAAGCTGCTTGGTCAATGACTGCGACACCTCGCCCGTGACCACAAAGATCGGCTCCCCGTTGACGTCATTGACCCAGAAGTCGGTCACGGCGGGCAGAGCCAGGCGCTTCCGGGTGCTGTACGCTTTCGACACTCTTCGCTTGCCGTGGTAGACGCGGGTGTGCCCGTCCACGTAGAGGAAACCGATAGCGACCGGGTCCGCCTCGGCTAGCTGCCTGGCGAACCACCGCATGAGCTCAGCCGCCTTCGCCTGTCGCGCCACCTCCCGCAGACGACGGCGCAGCGTCTTAACCTCCGGAGCCCGGTCCAGGCCGAGCAGGCGGCCGAGCGCGGTCGGCGAGATGCCCGTCAGGTGCTCCGCCCGCTTCAACCGGAGCGCCAACATCAACGCCACCGTCATGACCGTGTGTCGCAGTCCATAGAAGCCGTTCTTGAGCTTGCCGTAGACTTCCTCGATCCCCTGAAAGAAGCCCGTCGCCACCAGCGCCGGAAGGATCAGCAGAGCTCCTACGAAGCGTAAACCGTCGCCCGAAACGAATCGAACCTCCGCCTCCGAGATCACGCCAAAGCGCGCCCAGACCCGCTCGACGGCACGGTCGAGGTCGTGCTCCGTCGTCTCCTGCGGGTGGGGGACGGCGGGCGCAAACGCCGAGAGGTCGTCGCGGCTGCCGTCTCCCTCCTGTCCCTCCTATT
>JBHHXQ010000429.1:0-1829 GCA_046757105.1 Candidatus Krumholzibacteriia bacterium | reverse complement strand
GACGCGGGGCCGGGCCGCCGCACGGCGTGTGCGCGCGAAGAAACACGCGCCCGCACCCGGAGCACCCCGGCGTGCGTGGCCGGGTCACCGGGAGGAGGTCGCGAAGGACAGGTGCAGCGGTCGGGCCGACCGGCGCGGGGTGGGGAGATCCGAGGGCAGGTGCAGGCCCGGGGGCATGCCACGGATGCGCAGCGCGGCCGAGAGCAGCTGTGAGGCGGTCGTGCGGTCGCCGTGGAAGCCGCCGGGGACGACGCAGCGGATGGGAGGCTGGCCCTCGAGCACCACCTCGTCGCGCGGATCGTCCGCTCCCAGGTACATCTGCAGATCGAGCGTGACGCGCCGGCGTCTTCCTTCGGATCCCACGACCCGGTGATGGATGCCGCACACCTGTCCCGGCCGGACGTCGAGGGACGCCGTGCGGATGTGCCGTGTCGCCAGCTTGGCGGTGAGATTCTCGCGCAGCGAGTCGAGCGACCATCCGAGTGCCGCGGCCAGGTGCGCACCCGACTCGACGAGGCCGACGTGACCGATGCGTCCTGCGCGGGCCAGTGTCTCGAACTCCCTGCGCGTCAGGCCGGCACCCACCTTGCGCTGCAGTGGCTCGCGCCGTTGCGACGCATCGACGACTCGCGTCACGTGCACGGCGTGCAGCGTCTGCATGTTCGACGCCAGGACGAGCGGCCAGACGTCCATCGCGAACCCGGGGTTGATCCCCGAGCCCACGACGCAGCGCCGCGCGCGACGCGCGGCGCGGTCCAGGCGCGCCGCGAGGTGCGGCTCGCGGAGCATCGGGTAGGAGAGCTCCTCGGTGGAGGACACGATGTGGTAGCCGGCCGCAAGCAGAGCCTCGATCGTCTTCGTGACACTGCGGATGGAGCTGGTCGTGGTGAGAAACGCCAACCCCTCGCCGCTGCGCTGCGCCGGCGGCGCCTCGAGAACGCGCCCGGGGGGCGCGTGGCGCCCGAGCACGTCGCCGAGCGCCCGGCCAGCCAGACGCGGGGCGCAATCCACGACGCCTGCCAGCTGGAACACCTCGGGTTGCGCCAGGACCAACCGCGCGACCTCGAGCCCGATGGGCCCGAGACCGACGATCACGGCGCGCTGTCGCCGGAAGGGAATGCGCTGCGTCCGGAGTGCGAAGGAGCGTTTCATGGCCGGAATCTAGCAGAGGATGCCACGGCTCCCAAGTGTCCGGACGCGTGACTCTCGGGGTGCGGTGTGGCATCGTGCATGCTGAGCCTGCGGGGGCCAGGTCCCGCGTGAAGGAGGAAACCGGATGGATCGAGAGCACGCGCACCGGGAACGCACGCGGATCCTGGTGGTCTGCTACGGGAACATCTGCCGCAGCCCGACTGCCGAGGCGCTGCTGCGGCGAGAGCTCGACAGGGCGGGGCTGGGCCCGCAGTACGAGGTGGGCTCGGCCGGTGTGCGCGCGCTCCACGGCAACCCGGCCGCGCCCGGAGCGCTCCAGACGGCTGCCCAGCACGGTGTTCTGCTCGACGAGCACCGGGCGCGCCAGCTCACCCCGGAGATGGCGCTGCAGGCCGACGTCGTGATCGCGATGGACGAGGTGGTGGAGGAGGAGATCCTGATCCTCTCGGGCGACGACATCCCCATCGTGCTCTGGGCGGTGGACGACCCGTACGGCGGACCCGACGAGGGTTACGAGCGCGCCTTCGAAGAGATCCGCTCGCTCGTGCGGCGCTACGTGGACGACCGGTGCGCGCGCGCCGAGGCGCAGTGACCGCGCCTGCAGGATCGCCGGCTTCTGGAACCGCGGTGTTGCTTGCGACGCGCCGCTGGTACACTGACCCGCCATGACACGCCGC
>JBHHXQ010000428.1:0-1894 GCA_046757105.1 Candidatus Krumholzibacteriia bacterium | reverse complement strand
GGACCCTCGTCTGGACAGCCGCCGCAGGCTCGTGAATCGAAGCTGTAGTTGCAGGTCACGTTCTTTGCTCGCAACTTGCGGTAGCTACCGATGTCAAAGTTGCAGTTGTGAGTAACGCCGCAACTTGGGTCGAGGCTGTTGTTGACGACGACCGAGTCTTTCACGCGAAGCCGAATGCCTTCGACGCCGATCCCCAGATTCCCAGTTATCGTCGAATTGAAGACACGGACTACGTGTCCGTGGACGGCTGGGCTTGGCCCGGCCGAACGGACGCCAATGCCGTTACCTCTGATCACGCAGTTTTCAAGTCTCAGTTTGGTGGCGGTCAACGCTTCATGTCCACTGCCGGTGATCGTCGTGTTGTGGAGCTTTGCATTCCTTCTGCCGTCTACAGCCCTGTTAGTAACCCCACTGACCGTAAGATCGTACATCCTAAGCCGCTTGACCGCTTGTACGCCCATATCCAAGCCAGAGATGGAGCCACCACCCTCGCCAATTATGTCGCAGGCCCTCTCACATCGGACGGCGGCATTAGCCCCTACGGATAAACCTGCTTCCGAAGGAGGTCCGACGATCGAAAAGCCGCGTAGTTCGAGGATGCCTTTTTTCTTGGCCGTGAAAGTGACCCCATAAGACGATGCTAGGGAAGCGGAGCAATCGAGATCACCGGTGAGGAACCCCGTTCCCTCGCCCCACGATTTCTTTGGACACCAGACTGGGGAAGAATCTCCCCGCCTGAAGGAGGTGTCCTGTGGGGAAGAAGAGGAAGGCGAGAGTCGGCGGGAGGGGCCGGTTTTCTGTGAAGCGTAAGACGGAGGCGGTCTTTCGGCTGCTTCGTGGTGAGGACCTCGACACGCTCTCACGCGAGCTCGGTGTGACTGCGGCGACGCTTTCGAGCTGGCGCGCGACGTTCATTGCAGCGGGTCAAGCGAGCATGAAGAGCCGGCGCGAGGAGCCGCACGAGGAGGAAGTGCGCGACCTCAAGGCGATGATCGGAGATTTGACGATGCGCAACGAGCTGCTGCAGATGCGCATCGAGCGATTCGAGGGCGAAGTCCCTTTACCACTGAGGAGGTCGAAGCCATGAGCCGTGCCACTTCGCCCTCCAGCGGCGAACGGTACGGCGTGGTGAGGGTAGTCGAGGAGTTCGCGGGATGCCGTTCGACGTACTATGCACGAAGGAAGCGTGAGGCCGAGGCGGATCATAAACCGAGCAAGCGAGGGCCGAAGACAAAGCTCAGTGATGAGGAGCTGGAGAAGGGAATCCGCGAGGTGCTCGAGGCCTCACCATTCCTCGGCGAAGGCTACCGCAAGGTATGGGCGAAGTTGCGGGTGGCGGGAGTGCGTGTGGGCAAGGAGCGAGTGCGCCGGATAATGCGAGAGGCAGGGCTGCAGGCACCGTACCGTGCGGCGAGAAATCTCGGGCCACACGTGCACGACGGAACGATCACCACCGAGAAGCCCGATGAGATGTGGGGCACGGACCTGACGGCGACGGCGACGGTTGAGGAAGGGCAGGCCTCGGTGTTCATCGCCGTGGACCACTGCACTGGCGAGTGCGTGGGCATCCATGCGGCCCGGGAGGCCAACCGGTTCGAGGCTCTGGAGCCGATCCGCCAAGGTGTGCGCGAGCACTTCGGGGGCTACGAGGAGAAGATTGCTGTTGGCCTCAAGCTGCGCCACGACCACGGAAGCCAGTACATGAGCGACGACTTCCAGCAAGAGATTCGCTTTCTTGGCATCGAGTCGTCGCCGGCATTCGTACGGGCACCGGAAGGCAACGGCAAGAAGGAACGGTCGATGCGCGACATCAAGAGCTACGAGCATGCGATGGGTAGGCTCGGAGTATCCTCGAGTTTGTCCGAGCGGATCAAGGCCGCGGTCGGGGATCTCA
>JBHHXQ010000427.1:0-1931 GCA_046757105.1 Candidatus Krumholzibacteriia bacterium | reverse complement strand
CGTTCGCCGTCGCGGTTGGGCGGCGCCACGCTCTCGAGGAAAACCTGGCCGCCGGCACGCCCGGCGTTACCCGTCATGACGACGATCGCCCGGATGAGATAGATGCCATGATGGTCCGCGTGCAAGCAAAGCGGGCCAGAGTAGAGCGTCGACGTTGCGGTACGGGCGAGCGGCGCGGTTGGGGTTACCCACAGCGGGCCTCGGCGCGCCCGGGGGCTCACTTGAAGGGCCCCGGGTAGTGGGCGCGCCGAGAACGGAAGGCCCCGCTATGGATAACCCCGTGCGAGGCTTTCTCCTCGCCGAGGGCTGCGAGCTCTTGCCGCCCGAACATGTTGAACTGCCCGTGGTGGCGCTGAGCGAGAAGGCTCCCTCCGTTTCGAGTCGGCATACTACCCTGAGTTGGGGTATTCATAACGGCCTCGGGCTCGGGAGCCCGGGTCCACGTGCCGCGTCGGATGGGCCGACGTGCATGCTCGACGGAAACGGAGGGAGCTATGAAGTATCTTGGCATCGATGTTCACAGCAGTGCAAGTGTGTGGTGCTTGCTGGGCGCAGAGGGGGAGGTGGTGAGGTGGGGCAAGACGCAGAGCTGTGCGGCGGCCCTGGAATCGCTGGTGCGGGAGTTGATGGAGGGCGAGCGGCTCGTGGTCGGCCAGGAGGTGGGGACGATGGCCTACATGGTCTACGATGCCATCACGGCTGCAGGTGCCGAGGTGTTGTCGTTCAACGCGCAGCAGCTACGGATGATCGCCTCGTCTCGCAAGAAGACCGACCGGCGCGACGCGTACTGGATCGCGCGGGCGTTGCAGACAGGGATGCACCCGCATCCGGTCTACATTCCGACAGGGGAGATCCGCGGGTTGCGCTGGCTGCTCACGCGACGGCGTATGGTGCTGAACGAACGGGCCCGCTGGCACAACCGTGGCCGCGCAACGCTGCGTGCTGCCGGGCAGGTGGTCCGGTGTCGCCCCGGGCGGCTCGGTGTCGTTGTCGAGGAGATGCTACGATCACCGAAAGGTGTGGATGCGCACGTAGCCGAGATGATCGAGCTCTGTCAGCGTCAGCGCTCAAGGCTGGATTACGAGTTGCGAGTCGTGGAGGCGGAAGTTCGCCAGCGGGCGCGGGAGATCGAACCGATAAAGCGCCTGCAGACGATTCCGGCAATCGGTCCACTGACGGCGACGACGATCTACGCCTGGGTCGGCGACGTCGGTCGATTTCCGAGCGCAAAGACTCTGGGCGCGTACGCCGGCTTGGTGCCGAGCATCCGCCAGAGCGGCGAAAGCACATGGATGGGTTCCATCACCAAGGCAGGCTCACCGCAACTGCGCTATACCCTGGTACAGGCGGCCCACGTACTGATTGCCCGCAGTCGGGGCAAGGAGGCAGCGCCGTTGCAGGAAATCGCGGCTCGCGTCCGTGGATCGCGCGGGCGGCGCAAGATCGCCGTGGTTGCGTTGGCCCGCCACCTGCTGCGGATTGCCTACTACATCCTGCGCGACGAGACAGTCTACGACGCAAGCCGGTTGCACAGCATTGGCGAGGAGGATCGAGCCGTGGCTTGAGCCTGCTTGCCCCACTCCACTCAGCCTCCAAGGCCGTCGCCGCGGGAGAGAGGTCGGACCAGGTCGCGAAACTCCTTGGCTGCGCACTCGTGTGCAAGCTGTTGGATAGATTGGCCGGTCCTACACCCGAACGGCAACATGTGCCGGGCCCATGCTCGAGCACGAATGGAAGGATGGAAGCTCCTGGCGTCGTGCTGAGGCGAGTGCTGAGTCAAGGGAATTGTCCACCTTGTGCCGACCCGGAGATCGGCTACGGGGGAAGTGCGCCTGGGGGTACACTTTGGGGGTTGACCGCCATCATGGAAGACGTCCAGGCAAGAGGCCCAGAAGGGGAATACCCGGCCCGAGGACATCGAGCACTGGGCC
>JBHHXQ010000426.1:0-2020 GCA_046757105.1 Candidatus Krumholzibacteriia bacterium | reverse complement strand
CGCGGCAACAGGTCCTCGACGCGCACATCGCGGATCTGCTGCGCGACGCTGCTCCCACGCAGCAGCTCCGCGATGCCCGGCACGATGCGCACGTGCGCACCCGCCCGCCGGCAGTGCGAGAGGATCTGGCGGCGCGCCTCGGCATCGAGGGACGGGATCGCCAGCACCACCTCACGGAGGCGCAGACCGAGATGACGCGGGAGATCGAGCCGGCCGCCGAGAACGCGCGTGCCGTGGATCTCCTTGCCCCACTTCTGCGGATCGTCGTCGATGAAACCTCGCAGCTCGTAGCCCAGCTCCGGGGATTGCACGATGTCGCGCGCCACCATGCTGCCGGCCCGGCCGGCGCCATAGACGAGCACCGGGCGGCGCGCGGCCGACCCGTCGAGACGCTGCGCCTGCCCCAGCGCGCTCTCGCGCCAGATGCGCAGCGTGAACAGCGCCATCGACATCGTGGCCGCGCAGAGCAGCAGGTAGACGATCAGCACGGACCACGGGAGTGCCACGGACGTCGGTGCCACGGCGTTGGCACACAGGAGAACGAGCGACGCCAGGCCCGTTCCCCGCAGCACACCGAGAAAGTCGCCCAGGCTCACGAAGTCGGACACCTTGCGGTAGGCGCGGGCCCAGACCAGCCCCAGCAGCATGGTGCAGACGGCGACGGCGAGCGTGGCTGGAATCTGCGCGCGGTAGGCTTCCGGAATGGGGCCCTCGAAGTGGATGAGGAACGCGGCCAGGAAGCTGCCGCACAGCAACACCACGTCCACACCGAAGCGGCGCGCAGTGGACCAGATCCGCTGACTCTTCACGTTGGCACTCCTTGCTCCACGGCCAGGGCCGCGCCTCCTGGATCCCGGAATCCGTTCCTCTGCCCGCGCCCCACGCCGAGACGCCTACACCTCGACCGTCGCGCCTGTGGCAACGGATTCGATGACCTGCACGATCCGCTCGATGTCCGCCTCCCGGAGCCCCACGTAGAGCGGCAGATTCAGGACCTGTCCGGCGACGAGTTCGGTCGCCGGCAACCGGCGCGCGGAACCGGCGCGCCAGCGGCTGTAGGCCGCCTGCAGGTGCACGGGCGGATCGAAGTACGTGCGCGTCTCGATGCCGCTGCGCTCGAGCGCCGAGCGCAGCGCACCACGCCCGACACCGAACTCGGGCTCGATCACACGCAGGCTGAAGTCCTTGTACGAGGACTCGTTTCCGCCACCAACCTGTTGCATGCGCAAGCCCCGGAGGCGGCGCAGTCTGTTCTCGTAGAGGGACACCAGGCGCCGGCGTTCTTCGACGTTGCGTTGCAGCATCTTGAACGACTCGAGGCCGACCAGAGCGTGCAGCTCGCTCATGCGCGCGTTGAGACCGATGAACTCGCAGTTGTAGTCGCCGGGGTTCGCGTAGTTGCGCCCGATGCGCACCCGCCGCGCGACCTCCGCGTCGCGCACGCTGATCAGCCCACCCTCGCAGGTGGTGATCGTCTTCGTGGGCGACAGGCTGAAGACCTCTGCGTCTCCGAACGTTCCGGACGGACGACCTCGGCAGGTCGAGCCGAGGGCATGCGCGGCATCGAGGACGAGCTCGAGACCATGCTTGCGGGCAATGCCCTCCAGCGCCTCGAGCGCCGGCGGGTTGCCGCCCACGTACACGGCGACGATGGCGCGCGTCTGCGGTGTGATCTTGCGCTGCAAATCGTCGACGTCGATGTCGAGCGTGTCGGCGTCGCAGTCCACGAACACCGGTGTGCAACCGTTCCAGACCACCGCGTGCGCAGTGGCCGTGAACGTGAAGCTCGGGAGCAGCACCTCGCCCTGCACCTCGAGAGCGCGCAGTGCCAGCATCAGGCCCGACGTGCAGCTGCTCACCGCGACCACGTGGCGTCCGGGCATGGTGGCCGCGACCCGCCGCTCGAACTCGGCCACCGTGCGGCCGTTCGTCAGCTCACCCGAGGCCCAGATCTCGCGCAGCTGCGGCAGCAGGGTCTCGAGGTCGGGCAACGTCGGAGATGCTACCGGGATGTGGTGTT
>JBHHXQ010000425.1:0-2041 GCA_046757105.1 Candidatus Krumholzibacteriia bacterium | reverse complement strand
GGTCATGGCGGCAGGGGCTGGTATCGCCGGAAGCACGGAGATCGAAGAATGGTGAGGAAAACCCGCATTGCCGCTCGGACCTACCGGGCCTACGGCCGCAAGGACATCGACCGCATCCCGGAACTCCGACACCTGTCGCCAGACGAGTTCATCTCGATGAAGGCCGTCTCTGCTGTGCTCCCCTTCCGGGTGAACAACTACGTGGTCGAGGAACTCATCAACTGGAACGACATCCCGGAGGACCCGATATTCCAGCTCACGTTCCCGCAGGCCGGGATGCTGAGCAGGAAGGACTTCCGGCGCATGTACGATCTCGTGAAGAGAAACGCCGCGGATTCGACGATTCAGGCCGCCGCGCGCGAGATCCAGATGAGCATGAACCCGCACCCGGCCGGCCAGATGGAGCTCAACGTGCCGCGCGTGAACGGCACCTCGCTTCCGGGAATGCAGCACAAGTACCGCGAGACGGTGCTCTTCTTCCCCAGCCAGGGACAGACCTGTCACGCGTACTGCACGTACTGCTTCCGCTGGGCGCAGTTCGTCGGCCTCGACGAACTCAAGTTCGCGAACCGTGAGGCGGAATCGCTGGCGCAGTACCTCGAGCAGCACCCCGAGGTGCACAGCATCCTGTTCACGGGCGGCGATCCACTCATCATGAAGACACGCGTGCTGCGCCGTTACATCGAGCCGCTTCTCAAGCCCGAGCTCGACCACCTCGTGAGCATCCGCATCGGCACGAAGGCCACCGCGTACTGGCCGAACCGCTTCCTCACCGATCCGGACGCCGACGACCTGCTGCGCCTCTTCCAGGACGTGCGGAGGGCGGGACGTCACCTCGCTCTCATGTCGCACTACAGCCACCCGCGCGAGCTCGACACGCCGGAGGCGCAGGCGGCCGTGCGCCGCATCCACTCGACCGGAGCCGTGGTGCGCTGTCAGGCGCCGCTCATCCGTCACGTCAACGACAACTCCAACGCCTGGTCCGACATGTGGCGGATGCAGGTGCGCCTGGGCGCGGTGCCGTACTACATGTTCATCGAGCGTGACACCGGCCCGAAGAACTACTTCGAGGTGCCGCTGGCGCGGGCGCTCGAGGTGTTCCGCAAGGCCTACCGGCGCGTCTCCGGGCTGGGCCGCACGGTACGCGGGCCGTCGATGTCGGCGACACCCGGCAAGGTGGTGGTCGAGGGCACGGCGCAGATCGGACGGGAGGACGTCTTCGTCCTCAAGTTCGTGCAGGCGCGCGATCCCGACTGGGTGGGACGCCCGTTCTTCGCCAAGTTCGATCCGACGGCATCCTGGCTGAGCGATCTCGAGCCGGCACTCGGGGAAAAGAAGTTCTTCTTCAGCTGGGCCATGACCGAGATCAAGCGGAACAGGCGGGCTCCGGCTTGGGGAGAGCGCGTGGTGAAGCGCCGCAGGGCCACGGTCTTCGGGCACGTGGAATGGGAATGAGGACGAGGGTCGACCGGAGGAGTCCGCGACATGGCGCATGCGCGCGGTAGGACGTTGGAGGTTCATCTCAACCTGAACGTGCGCGGTCTCCGCCAGTCCGCGACCGTTGCGGTCAACGACCGCTGCGACGAGCTCCGCCGCGAGGGCAAGCAGGTCTACAAGCTGGGTCTCGGGCAGTCGCCCTTCCCGGTGCCGCGTCCGGTGATCGAGGAGCTGCGCGCCAACGCGCACCAGAAGGCGTATCTCCCCGTCAAGGGGCTCGAGAACCTGCGCGAGGCGGTGTCGGAGTACCACTGCCGCACGCAGGGGCTGGCGGGCTCGGCCGCGCACGTCCTCATCGGTCCGGGCTCGACGGAGCTCATGTTCCTTCTGCAGCTGGTCTACTACGGCGACGTCGTCATCCCGACGCCCGCCTGGGTCTCCTACGCACCGCAGGCGCACATCATCGGCCGCCACATCCGCTGGCTGCACAACAAGAGCGAGAACGGCTGGCGCCTGTTGCCGGGGGAGCTCGAGAACCTCTGCGTGCAGGACCCCGGACGCCCGCGAGTGCTGGTGCTCAACTACCCGAGCAACCCGACGGGCG
>JBHHXQ010000424.1:0-2046 GCA_046757105.1 Candidatus Krumholzibacteriia bacterium | reverse complement strand
CATCCGGTCTCCACGATCGCGTGCTCCTCATCGCGCTTCGCGCACACCGTTCCGAAGCCCGAGTACCCGTCGCCGACCAAGTACCCTGACCATTGCTCGCCGATCCACGACGCGACGACTCCGTGATCGCGGCCCATCGAGAAGTCGTAAACGACCTCCTTGCGATCCTCGCCCACCCAGGCCCACAGGTACGCCCAGTTCCGGCCGCCACGCACCGAGTTCTCTTGGCACAGCACCCTCGTGTCGTCGCACTGCAGCACCTCCCCGCCCAGCAGCCGGCGCTTCAAGGCCAACACGATCGGCATCAGGATCTCGATCGAGCGCATCGCCCACTCGCACAGGCTCTGTCGCGGGATCATCAAGCCCTCCCGCGCGAAGATCGCCTCCTGGCGATGCAGCGGCAGGTGCTCCACGTACTTCGCCACCAGAACCCGCGCCAACAGCCCTGCGCTCGCCAGCCCCTCCTCGATGGGGCGCAGGGGCATCGGAGCCGTCACCCTCGGAGCCTTGCGCTCGACCCGATCCTCCTCCGACAGCGCGTACTCAACGCGCTCGTGGACCACGACGAACAGCTTGGCCGGCTGGTACGAGAGCTCCTCGAAGATCGTCGTTCCCACCGGCACGAGCCGTTTGCCCGTCACGGGGCAGACGCGCTCCTGCTCGGAGAGTTCGTGCAGGCGGTGCTTCCGCGGGAGCGACTGGAAGTCGAGCTCGCGCGCTCGGTTCTTTCGACGACGCGCCTTCTTGGGAGGGGGTTCTTCCGGTAGCTCGACGTCCGGCGCTTCGAGTGCCTGACGATCGGGCTCTTCTTGCTGCTGCTCGCCGAACAGCTCACCGAAGAGCTCGAGCTGGCCTTGGGCGAATCGGTCGCCCTTGGGACCGTAGCGCTGGCGCATCAACCGGTAGAGCTTTTCCTTCAAGAGCTCGTTGTCGCGTGTCAGCTGCTTCGCCAGATCTTCCAGCTCGGCCAACTTCGCGGCCCGCTGGGCGAGCTCTTTCTCGCGCTGCGAGAGCTCTCGCTTCAGCTTCTCGTTCTGGCGCGCGAGCATCGTGCTCATACTTACTTCATCGGCAGCGATCGATCGAGCACGTACCTCTCTCTCGCGTTCTTCTTCCTCTCGCGGCACTCGATCACGACGCGTTCCGCCGCCACCACTTCCGCTCGACCAAGTCCTTCGTGTCGAGTCCGCCCAAGAGCAGCAACAGCTCCTCGTAACGCATCTCCAGCCTGCCGCCGCTCGGCGCCGTCGTCGGCCACGCGAAGGTGCCGCGCTCGAGCCGCTTGGCCAACACCCACATGCCCGTCGAATCGAAGTACAGGATCTTCAGCCGGTTCCGCAGCCGATTGCAGAACACGAAGAGGTCTCCCGACAGCGGATCCGCATCCAGCTTCGAGCGCACGAGCCCGCTCAACCCGTTGAACGACTTCCTCATGTCCGTCGGCCCGGGCAAGAGGAAGATGCGCCCGATCTTCCCCGGACTCAGCACGACTCGCGAAGCACCGAGACCAGGCGGGTCAGCTCCTTCGCGTCGAAGCCCTGTGGGACGCGCACCCGCACGTCTGCGAATTCGACCTCCAACACCGGCTGCACCGGCACGGCCTCCGAACCTCCGCCGACGACGTCCACGGCGACGAGCTCCGCTTCTTCCGTCGGTCGACGACGCCGTCTCGCCCCAGTCCCACGACTCCTACGGCCGACCATGCCGAGGCGACTCCGCCAGCGGTACAGCGACCACGCCGACACCGCCCTCGCTTCGGCGAATTCCCGAACGCTCAGTCCGCTCCGCTCCTGCTCCGCCACCATCCGCCGCCAATGCGCTTCCGTTTTCGAGGGCTTCATCCACCCAGCGTCTCACCTCGCCCCGCCCGGCCCAACCCTAGCCGCTACCCCAGCTCGGACGGATACAGATGAGCTGGAGGCGGGGAAGAAGGCTGCCAGGCAGAAACGGCTCGCTGTAAACCGGGCTCTGGAGTGTGCGGTCTGCGATGGGGGACAGGATTCGGACGCGGCGTAGGCGAGGTTCGACGAAACGAGTTGAGAAGAG
>JBHHXQ010000423.1:0-2066 GCA_046757105.1 Candidatus Krumholzibacteriia bacterium | reverse complement strand
CCGCCGCGTGGCACCGGGAGCAGTCCGCCGGCGACACGACGACCGCGATGGTCCAGGCGAACGTGCCCGCGATCAGCATCGCCGCCGTCGAGCCGCCGCCCCAGCCACGCGTCGCTGAAAACATCCCCGCCAGCACCAGCAGCACGATGCCCGCTCCAACAAGGATTCCGATTCGCCGTTGCATCGCGTCCCTACCGGTACTTCAAGGATTCGAGTGACCGCAGCGTGATGAACAACCCGAAGAAGATGAAGCTCGCGTGGAAGACCACGTGCCTGGTGTCGAGGATCCCCTTGCTGAAGTCCTCGAAGTGGGCCACCAGGGAGAGATCGTTCAGCCAGTGCCCCAGGGTGGATGTCGGGTCGCCGATCAACCCCGCCAACCACAGCAGAAGCGCCGCCCCCAGCCCGCCGATCCCGGCAGCGACCTGGCTGCGCGTCAGCGACGAGATGAACATCCCGACGACCAGGAACGACTCGCCCTGGAGGAAGACGCCCAGGAACCCGACGAGCACGCTGTGCGGATGCGGGTTGCCGTAGAAGAACAAGGTGCTCACGAGTCCCAGGCCGAGCAGAAGGAGCAGCAGGAAGAACGTGCTCGCGGCCAGGAACTTGGCGAGGACGATCTGCCGCTGTCCGACCGGCGACGTCATGAGCAGCTCCATGGTGCCGGAGCGATGCTCTTCGGCGAAGCTCCCCATGGTGACGAACGGCAGCACGAACAGGGTGATCGCCCCGAACGTGGTGATCAATCTGCGCAAGAGGTACTGGTGCACGTCGGCCGGCGTGGATTCCTGACCCAGGGCGAGCATGCGCTCCCGCACGTAGCTGTCGAACGCGATGTAGTTGCGCACCGCGTTGATGAAGAACAGTCCGACGAGGACGAGGAACACCGTCGTCACCACGTAGGCGATGGGGGACGTGAAGTAGCCGCGCATCTCGCGCGCGTAGATCGCCCAGAGCCCTCTCATCCGAGGCCTCCCTCGGAGCTCACGGCGCGCAGGTAGACCGCCTCGAGGTCCGTCTCCTCGGCACGCAGCTCCAGGAGCCACCAGCCCTGTCGGACCACGAAGGAGGAGAGCCGGTGGCGAACCTCCGGGCCGCGACTGCAGACCAATCGGTAGCGGAGATGTCCGTTTGCCGGCAGCGCCTTCAGATCGTGGACCCCGTCGATTCCCGACAGATCCTCGGCGACGTCCCGGTCCGCCTGCAGGTGCAGGAGCAGGGTCTCGCGCTCGGGTCCATGGCCGGCCAGGTCGCGCAGCCGCCGCGAGAGCACGATGCGCCCCTCGTTGATGATGATGACCCGCTGGCAGGTCATGCTGACCTCGGCCAGGATGTGCGTCGACAGGATGATGGTGTGCTCTCCGGCGAGGTCGCCGATGAGGCGCCGCACCTCCACTACCTGCTTCGGGTCGAGCCCCGAGGTGGGCTCGTCCAGAATGAGGATGGCAGGATCGTGCAGGATCGCCTGCGCCAGCCCGACGCGCTGCCGGTACCCCTTGGAGAGCTTCCCGGTGATGCGGTGCTGGACGTCGCCCAGGCCGCAGCGCTCGACCGTGTCCGCGAGCCGCACCCGCGTCCGGGAGCGCGGCACGCCTTTGATGCGCGCCACGAACTCCAGGTACTCGCGCACGCGCATCTCCAGGTACAGCGGGGGTGATTCCGGCAGGTAGCCGATGTTGCGCTTCACGTCGTCCGCTTGCTCGAAGACGTCGTACCCGGCCACCCGCGCGGTCCCCTTCGTGGCCGGCTGGAAGCAGGTGAGAATGCGCATGGTCGTCGTCTTGCCCGCGCCGTTGGGGCCCAGGAAACCGACGATCTCCCCCTTCTCCACCTCGAACGTGACCTCGTGGATGGCGCGCTTGCCCGGGTAGACCTTGGTGAGCTTGTCGGCGACGATCACGCGGCGGCCTCCCCCATCTGCGTACCGCTCCCAGGCCGCCGGTGCCTCCCCCGGCGGCGCCTGGATCCTCGTGTCTCGGAGGGGTGTCGGGCGGTTGTCTTCTCGCGGTTCAACCACGACGGACTCCGCGGGTTCCCCCGGCGGCCAGGTCGAGAAGCCAGTA
>JBHHXQ010000422.1:0-2080 GCA_046757105.1 Candidatus Krumholzibacteriia bacterium | reverse complement strand
AGACCCTCCTTGCAGAGCAGGTACAGTAGCTCGTGGTCACTCCGCTTTCGCGAGGACAGCGTCGTCATGTCTATCTGGCACACGGACTCGTGGCTGATCGGTTGATCAAAGTTGATCCGATAGACTTCCCAACAGATTCCGTTGGTAAGAACGATCCACGGGATCCCCTTGTTGGCCCCGTAACCCACCGCCTGCCGAAGGTGATTCTCCTTCAGCGTGAGTCCGATTGCCTTGACCTCTATCAGGAACTTGATCGCGCCCTTGTGCTTGACCGCGAGGTCGCAGTACGTCCCGCGAATGGCCTGCTCGCTCGTAACGTCAGAGTACTTGTGTACCGTACCGGATAACAGACGTGGAGCCTGGGTAGTTTGTCCCGGATTCTGACCGACGGTCGGCGCGATGGGCCCCGCGGATAGCGTGGGACGGGACCTGAAGGGGAGGTTGTAGAAAAGCGAAAGGAAGCAGAGCATTTCCATCGGACTAGCAATCCCAGGAGATGCTCATGATCGAAGACCGACCGCTTCCTTCCGCTTCCGAATCATGCTTGAGTCGCCCGTACGCGTCCAGCCAGAAGGGCGGGACGCTGATTGCCGAAGACGTCCGGGACCTTGCGACGCACGAGCGACATCTTGAAGCGCCCGAGGGGTACCGTCCTTCGCGTTGCCTGCGATGCGGCGCGAAGGTGCACATCCACGACCTGCGCCCCCGGCAGCTTTTGGCCGACCCGGCCGTTGCCACCGAGGTGATGCGCTTCCGTTGCGCGGATCGCAAGGAGTGCGGCGCCGCCTGGCAGGTCCTTCCGGCCTTCCTGGCCAGGCACTTACGGCGCAGCTGGTCTGTTGTGGAGAGCGCCCTCGAGCCCCCGGCGCGTTCACGGGTCCCCGCTCGGACCCGCCGGCGGTGGAGAGCCCGCCTTGCGTCCTCCGCTCGGCTTCTCGTCGCCACGCTGACCGCGACAGCCGAGTCGACCTGTTCCTCCATCGGCACGGCGGTCGGTCTCGACGGCTCTCGGCTCGATCTCGTGCGTTGCTACCGGGCGCAGACCCGACCCGCGCAGGATGCGTGCTTCGCCGAGCTGGCCGGGCTTCTCCACCGGCTCTCGCCGGGAGTCCGTCTCATGTAGCGCTCGTGATGGGGCGCGTCGACCGGAGGCGAGCAGTTTTCCGGGATCGTCCCACCAGGTGTGGCCGCCCTCTCGTCGTAGGGTCGCCGCCATGGACGACGATCGACTCGAGCTGGCGCTGTGGAGACTGAGTGTGCTGGGGCCCTTGGTGTCCGCCCGGCTCGAGCACGGCGACCGGAGGGCCTGGTTCCTCGAGACCGCCGAGCGTCTTCACCAGCGGCCCGACGGACACCTGGTCAAACTCTCGCCCCGCACCATCGAGGCTTGGTTCTACGCGTACCGCCGCGGCGGACTCGCTGCGCTCGGACGTCAGAGTCGCAGCGACCGGGGGCGTACGCGCGTCATCTCCGCTCACGTCCAGGATCTCGTGGTTCGAGCCAAGCGCGAGAAGCCGCGTCGATCGATCCGGCGCATCATCCGCATGCTCGAGCGCTCCGGTGTCGTGCGTCCGGGCGAGCTGAGCCGATCGAGCGTCCACCGTCTGCTGGCGGCTCACGGGATCTCAGGCCGCCCCAAGCGCGGTCCCGCCGCCGAACGGCGCTCCTTCCTCGTCGAGCACGCCGGCGACCTGTGGATGGGAGACGCGATGCACGGCCCGGTGGTGATCGCCCCGGGCGGCAAGCCGCGCAAGTCCTACCTGCTCTCCCAGATCGATGGCGCCACGCGCTACATCCCACACAGCTACTTCGCGCTCTCGGAGTCCTCTGTCGACCACGAGTACGGATTCAAGCAGGCCGTGCTCAAGGCTGGACGCCCTCGCGGCTACTACGTCGATCTCGGCTCCGCCTACATCGCCCGCTCGCTGCGGGTGATCTGCGCGGATCTCGGAGTGCACCTGGTGCACACCGCCCCGAAGGACTGCGAGGCGAAGGGAGCGATCGAGCGCTGGCATCGTACCTGGCGCGAAGAGGTGGGCGACGAGCTCCCCGATCACCCTCTCCCTCTCGCCGAGCTCAA
>JBHHXQ010000421.1:0-2104 GCA_046757105.1 Candidatus Krumholzibacteriia bacterium | reverse complement strand
CTCCGCATTAAACCGCTTATGCGGTGCACCGCATAAGCGGTTCGAGGTGACGATCATCGAGCCCGCACGGTGGCGCTCGACGAAGACGTCGTAGGCGTCGCGGCTCTCGGTGGCATCCATCGTGTCGAGCCCGAAGTCATCGACGACGAGGAGATCAACCGAGATCAGGCGCCTGAGCTCGGCTTCGTACGATTGGTCGAGGCGGGCTTGCCTGAGAGACTTGAGCATCCGGTCGCCGCGGATGGCGAGGGCCGAGTGGCCGCGCCGGCACGCGACGTGACCGAGGGCGTGCGCCAGGTACGCCTTGCCGACACCGACCGGCCCGACGATGACGACGTTGTGGTGAGCCTCGAGGAAGCGCAGGGTGGCGAGCTCGTTGAGGAGCGCCTGATCGAGGGTGACCTTGGCGGTCGCGTCCCAGAGCTCGAGTCGCATCTCGGGATCGAGCTTCGCCCGCGTCGCCCGATGGATCGCGGCTTGACTGTCGCGGCGAGTGACCTCATCGCTGAGGACCGCGAGGAAGAAGTCCTGGTGGGGAATCTTCTGCTGCCGCGCTGCGACCAGGCGTTCGGGGAGCGTGTCGAGGATCGGTGACAGTCGGAGCCTGCGGAGCACGCTCTTGAGATCGGTCGAGATCGTTTCGGTGGTCACGGGTCACCTCCTGGGTCAGTGGAAGACGGCTCGCGCCGCTCGACGGCGAACTGGGTGGCGGGACGCAGGTAGCGAGCCAGCGGGATCACCTTCGGGACGGCACGAGGAATCTCGAGCTCCTGGCGGCGGGTGAGGATGCGTTCGAGACGCTTGACGTTGACGATGTCGGCCTCGAGGGCGATCCGGCAGGCCTCCTCGACCCGCTCGGCGCCGTAGCGGCGCACGAGGCCGAGGAGGGCGTACACACGTCGCATCCGGGTCCAGGGGAGCGGTGCATCGAGCAGCGCCTCGGCGTAGCGCCCCACGGCTTCCCCGTGGGATGCGGCCTGCCGCCGGAGGTAGGAGACATCGCGCATCGCGTAGGGCGTCTTGTGCTTCGGGTAGTCTGAAGGATCGATCGAGCGCCCACCCGGCGGCTTGCGCGGGTCGGTCTTCACCAGCAGGTGGTCGTCGTAGAAGCGCACGAGGTGACGGTCGGCACGGGCGGTGAGCTTGCGGCCGATGAAGCGGGTGGGCAGGGAGTAGAGCGCCTTCGCCACCTGCGCCAGATGATCGCGTCCGACCTTCGGATCGCACCAGAGCGGGACGTCGTAGCGCTCGGTGGGTGGATCCTTCAGACGCGCTTTCTCCTCCGCATCGAAGTGCTCGCGGGGGAGCCTCTGCGTGCGGCGATGGCGGCTCATGCCGGCGTCGTGGAGACACCAGTGGCGCGCGTGGTCGCGAGCCTGGTCGACCGCCTGGAACCGTTCGCCGCCGAAGCAGTCCTGGCGTACGAACGGCACGGAGCGTTCCGTCCGTGCCTTGTCCTTTGGCTTCTTGGCACGGGCGGGATCGACGTGAAAGTCGCGCGCCTGAGCGTACTCGAGGAAGGTGCGGTTGATTCGCGGATTGGTTGGATCGCTGCGATCGACGATCGCCTTCGTGTTGTCGGGGATGACCACACCGAAGATCCCACCGTAGAACGCCCACGCCTCCTCGCAGGCCTCGATGGCGCTCTCGGTGGTCTCGCGGAAGCAGGGCCAGGCGAAGCGGTAGCGCGACACCGAGGGCGTGAAGATCCACGCGCGGAACCGGCGCCGCTTGCCGAAGAGGTCGGGCTCGAGGTGCGACATCCAGCCGGTGTCGAGCTGGATCTCCTCGCCAGGCTCGCCGTCAGCGACAGCAACCGTGGGGGCACGGCGGCCGAACTCGAGCTCCGAGACCGCGAACCGATGCAACGTGGCGTAGGGGACATCGACGCCGCGCCGGCGGAGGAGCTTGCGGACCTTTGTCAGCCGGACGCGTTCACGAAGGTGGCCCTTGATGAACTCACGCTGCTCCTCGCAGCGCTCCCAAGTCTCCCCACGGGGCCGCTCGCATGGCGCCTTGAGCGCGACGAGGATCTCTGAACCGCCCCGAGATTGCCGGAGACTCGATTCCTTGAGAAGGTGGAGTCATGGCAAGACCAAGCAGG
>JBHHXQ010000420.1:0-2153 GCA_046757105.1 Candidatus Krumholzibacteriia bacterium | reverse complement strand
CGCGGAGCGAGCCGGCGCCCAAACCGGGGCGCTGCTACGTCAACCCCGCCGGGCAAGCCCAAGCTCCCGGGGGAACTTGGGTATAAGGCGTTGAGGGGATTCAGGTTGGTGGTTCTTCGATTCGACATCTGTAGCCAGCGTGGCGAGCCTTGTGGTACCAAGGTCAGGTGCTCGCCTGCCAGCGCTGGAGGAGGGCTTCGAGGTGTCGGTCGGGAGCGCGTCGACGCGAGCGGCGGACTGTAGCAGCGCGTTCAGCGTTGTCGATCGCGCTCCGAGCGCTCTTGTAGTCAGAGGGTGTCGTATCGACCAACTCGTCGAGGATGTCGGAGGCTGGATGAGCGTGCGCGAAGGCGAGAGCGAGGAGGTACTCGTCGCCGAGGTTGTGGGCGACTCCGCCAGCTGTGCTGGCGGTCCCGAGCGCGTGCCGAAGTTGGCTCTTGGAGAGGCCGAAGAACCGTTCGAGATCGTTGGTCGTGGGTGGAATCCGCGCATCGTCGAAGCAAGCGAAGATGCGTGCTCCGTATCGTTCGGCAACGCCTGTGATGTGGTCGACGAAGGCGCCGGTCGCAGCCCCGAGTCCGACGCGCGGAGCTGTTTGTTGCAGCTCGATCAGGAAATTGTTGAAGCGGGCCCACGCGTCCTCGGCGGTCTCGGGCCGGTCTTCGCGGGCCGGATCCGGCGTGATCTCGTGCGTGACGGTGCGCAGGATGTCAAGGTGGCGCGAGACCCGCCCAGCCGCTCTGGCCTCATGCCAGTTCGGCTTCAGCGCCTGCTGAAGCGCCTCGAGAACTGGGTGCCCCCCCCTTTTTTCAAGGCCTCCTCAACTGTCTTCCGGATGGCTTCCATGCGGTGGTTCCGGACGTGCTCAGGGGGGTTGAGAGGTGCCCTCCCGGTGGCGCGAGCGGCGTGACGAGCCATCGCGCAGAGCTCCGTTGCGAGTTGTTCCTCGCCGAGCGGCGCCGAGGCATCATCACCGCTCTTCACGTCTCGGGCACTTGCCACGCGGGTGCCGTCTTCGGGGAGTACAGCGCATGGAACCATGCTCCCGTTGCTGTTCTGTACGTCAGCCATCGGCGTGCTCTGCGTCTTGGTAAGCTCCTGCTGTCGGTGCGGGTCTGCCGAAACCTGGCCGATCGAGCGATCGTGTTCGATACTGTCCCAGCCTGTTTCATGCAACTTCTTCGCGAGCTTGCGGACCTTCTCGGCGCGGCGCGAAACGCCTTGTCCGAGCTCCTGAAGATCTGCGGCCATACCGAGCGCGCAGTTCTTCAGGAAGTGGAGCTGGCACAGCTGGTGAGGCACGTCGGGAAACACCTGTGCTACGGCTGGCAGGAGGCCCTTCTCCTTATCCGAGACGGCACCGATCACGGGGACCTCCAGCGCCTCAACGCGCTGGAGAAGAGGCACCAGATCCTCGGCCCCCCGGTACGCCTTCCTTTCACCGAAGAGCGGCTCTCCGGAGATCGCGTCCCACACCAAGTAGAGGACAGGCGAAGTGCTGTCGAACTGCACCCCGTCGGCCATGAGCACGATGCCGCCTTGTGCGAGCAGTCGCTCGCGCAGCTTCGTGTCATCGCCCCTCGCCAGCTTTGTCAGCGCCACGTAAGCACGGAAGAGTCGACACGAGTTCCGCTGGCTCAGTGGAACCATGCGCTCGTTGAGCTCCCTCGTGATGCGCCGCAGCGCATCGCCGCTACGGAGGTGCCGCTCTCCCACCTCCAGCACGACGTCGAGACCGTAGTTGTAGCGCGGAAGCGCGAAGCGAAGGTCCTGCGGAACTCGCACGATCTTGTGGAACCGCTCGCAACCTTCAACGGGACACCACTTGTTCTGGCGAACGAGGCAATAAACCCCGTCAAGCCGCTGCACAATCCGCTTTGCGTGTTCACAGATCCAAAGGTTGTTCCCGCACGAGGCACACACCTCCTGTGGCGGCTCGACGTACAGGAACGTCGCTTCGTCGATGTCGAACGATCGTCTCATGGCTCCCCCTTTTTCGGAGGAGCGCGGGCCCACGCTCGCTCAACATCTATATCGGAACCTCAGGCCGGGAACTTTGGTAAGTTCAGGCTCGCCACGGTCAAGCGCATTCAATACGCTCCAGATCTCGCCGCATTCGATCATGGAACACACCCATCGTTCACCTCCTCGAA
>JBHHXQ010000419.1:0-2193 GCA_046757105.1 Candidatus Krumholzibacteriia bacterium | reverse complement strand
CCTTGTGGTAGTGGAGGTCGGGGACGCTCTCGCGACCGACGAGGTCGCAGTAGTGCGCGACGAACGAGGCCTCATCCGGGATGCCGCTCGTCTCTGACTCGCGTTTCGCCCTTTTCGGAACCCACCCGCCCCCACATGGACTGAGTCACAACGGTTCCCCCACCGACCGTCCCGTTCCCGTTCCCGTTCCCGTTCCCGACCGCACGTCATGACTGCTGCAGCTTCTTGGCGAGCTTGACCAGCATAGCCGCGATCCGCTCCAGGAGATCCTTGCCTCGCCGGTGCGTGTCATCCGCGATGAGCGAGCGACGGAGGCACACGTCGAGCATGGCCGCGGACTCGGTGCATGAACCGAGAGCGGATAGATAGTATCGGCGTTTGTCGCCACTGGAGAACTTGCCTGCACCTTCGGCGATGTTGTTGACGATGGAGAGCGAGGCGCGGGCGAGTTGGTCTCGCAAGGGGCCACGGCCGCGCGGCAAGTCCTGGACGATCTCGTCGGCGAGATCAAAGAAGTCGAGAGCGACCTGGTAGACGTCGAGCCGTTCGTGATCGAAAGGCATAGCAACCGGGAACGGGAGCGGGAGCGGGAGCGGGTTTGCAAGGGCAGGCTACCACGAGCCACCGAGAGCGGCCGGTAAGCGGCTCACTCCATGCGGCCTGTTCCATCGGTGAGCGCCTGTGCGCGAACTCAACGTGTGCGCTGTTGCCGAAAAGTGGACCGGCCACGTCCCTCCTGCGATGGCTGGTTTGCAAACAGAGCACCGAGGAGAGCGCGTGGCCGAGGATCTTCTTCGCACATTCCTGGCGTCGTTGGAAGTTTTTCGACCTGCTTTGACCAAGCCGGGGTTTGCCAACCTGGTCGTGGTCCTGACCGGCTGGATCTTGGACCCCGGCGCCGTCACCCAGGCGTTGGTGGCCACGTCGATGGCCGGGAAAACCCACCACGAGAAGTATCACCGCTTCTTCTCGCGGGGTACCTGGAACCCGGATGAGCTTGGCCATCGGCTGTTTCAGTGGATCGTTCGTCGCCTCCCTCCGGAGGAGCCGATTCGCCTCGCCGTGGACGACACCGTCGCGCCCAAGAAGGGCGAGAAGGTGTTTGGCATCGACACCCATCTGGACGCGGTTCGCTCGACCAAGAAGTACAAGGTGTTCTGTATCGGCCACTGCTGGGTCGTCGTCGCCGCCCTGGTGAAGGTCCCGTTCTCGAAGCACATGTGGGCGTTGCCGATCCTGTTCCGCCTGTACCGGAACAAGAAGACCTGCGCGAAGAAGAGAATCCCGTATCGCAAGAAGACCGAGCTCGCCCGCGAGATGATCGACATCGCAGCCGGCTGGGCAGAGGGCCGCACGATCGAGTTGTCCGGCGATTCCGCGTACTGCAACAGCACCATCACGAAAGGACTCGCTGTGCACGTGGAGCTCATCGGCGACATGAGGCCGGATGCGGTTCTCACCGCCCTGCCGCCCAAGCGAACCCGGAAACGAGGCCGCCCCCGCAAACGCGGTCGGCGTCTGGCAAACCCCAAGGCGATGGCGCGTGACAGCCGTCGTCCCTGGAAAACCTGCGAGGTCAACCTCAACGGCAAGACGAGAACGATTCGCTACAAGGACTGCTTCGCGCAGTGGTACCGCGCCTGTGGCACGCGCCTCCTCCATATCGTCATCGTCCACGTCCCGAGCGGATCGATCGGCATCCGCGTCTTCTTCTCGACCAAGGCCGAGATGAGTGTCAAGGACATTCTCGAAGGTTACTCCGGCAGGTGGTCCATCGAGGTTTGCTTTAGAAACTTGAAGCAGCTACTCGGCTTCGCCGACTCCTCTGCTCGAACCCAGGCTTCCGTGGAACGCACCGCTCCCTTCGTCGGCTTCACCTACACCTTCCTCGTGCTCTGGTTCACCGCCCACGTCTACCAGACTCCGTTCGCTGCCCCTCCGGTGCGTCCCTGGTACACGCACAAGACCGGCCTATCCTTCGAAGACGTCCTTCGAGCGGCGCGTCGCGTGCTCAACCCACGTGCATTTTGGGATCTGCCCCGCCTAATCGACAACTTGGAGAATCCCGACATGCCCGTCGTGCCCCCTACCACGCCCAAAAAGAGGGCCGCCTAAACGGCGAAACGCGAGTCAGAGGCTCGCCCTGCTCGCCGTGGAGGAACTCCCAAAGCACGACGAGCGAAGTGCGCCGCT
>JBHHXQ010000418.1:0-2252 GCA_046757105.1 Candidatus Krumholzibacteriia bacterium | reverse complement strand
GCGGACGGGGCGCAGCTCCGCGCTGGCGATCCGGTGCGGGCGCTCGTCGACTCGATGCAGGAGCGCGTGCGTCCGCTCGTGTCGCGCGTGGTCGGAACAGCTGCGCGGCGGCTCGGAAGGGAGGCCCTGGCGAACCTCGTGGCCGACGCGATGCGCAGCGCCGTCGGCGCCGACGCAGCCATCACGAACATCGGTGGCCTGCGCAGCGAGTTCCAACCGGGCGACATCACCGTCGGGCACATGTTCGAACTCATCCCGTTCGAGAACACGCTCGTGGGCGTGCGACTCTCCGGTGCCCAGCTGCGCGCCGTTCTGGAGTCGCGCCCCGAAGAGGCGCGTGTGAGCGGGCTGCGCGCCAGGCTCGATGTGGACGCTCCGCCGGGGAGGCGGATCGTCGGGTTCGAGGACGCCAGCGGCCGCGCCATCGACGCGCGGGCCACATACGACGTGGTCACCAACAACTTTCTGGCCTACGGCGGTGACGGTTTCACGGGTTTCCTGGAGGGGAACGATGTGCGCTGGACATCGCTCCTCATGCGTGGCGTGGTCCTGGAGTGGATCGAGAACCAGACGCGTGCAGGACGCCACATCGACCCGGACCCGGAGCCCCGCATCCGCGCCGAGGTCGGTGTGCCACGCTGACGGTGGGGTGCACACCGGGTGTGCTCGCGTCCAGGCGGTCGACCGGGACACCGGATCCGGCACGCATCCGCATGGGGCCGGAAAGCGAAAAGAGCGGAGGCTCCAAGGGGGGGAAGAGCCTCCGCTCGAATCTGAGTGATCCAAGCTTCTCTCTGCGAACTCGATCGCTCGACACACTGGATAGCAGCCGCGGTGCCAACTCGGCGCGGCTCCTCCTCGAATCCCACGTCGTTCTTGGAACTTGCACGTTCACAATTGGTTCTGCGATGCGCCGCAAGCGGTTTCGGAGGTGCGGAGTGCGGGAGAAGTGGGTCCGGAAGTGTCCACCGAAACGGACATCTGTCTGAGTCTGAGGCCGCCGGGCCGAGGAGCTCCGGCCGCTGTCGTGCGCAGCAGATTGCGCCGTCGGGCGTTCCCGACGAGATCTCGACGCCGGTCGGACGCTCGAAGACGCCGGACGGGCCAAGCGCGCGCGTCCGCCGGGTCGACACGCGTCCGGTCCCCGGAAGCGGCCCTTTTCTCTTGCGTCGATCCACGAGTGGTGGCGTGATGCAGATGGATTCCGAGGTGCGGTGCGTGTCCTGCACGTGGAGCTCGTCAGCGGCCGGAGGAGCAGTGGACCTGGCGTTGCAGCGTTTTCTCGACCGCGTTCGACCGCGGTCGCGCACGGTGCATCTGTCCGCGTACGAGGACGTGGCGGTGGCGCTCGAGTGCTTTCTCACTCGCCGCCGGCGCTCTGCCGAGCGACTCGGGGCCGCCGAGCTGCGGACGTTTCTCGGCTACTGGTACCTGCGACACCACCGCCCGGCGACGGCGCTCCACGTGCGCCGCTTCTGCGCGGCGACGCGTGTCCTCGTCCGCTGGCTGAGCGCCGGCCGGCCGGGGAAGCGAGGACGGGCGCTCCTGCGCGAGGCGCGCTGCGTGGCACGGCAGACTGCGCGCGCCGCGCGCGCCACCGAGCTTCTCGACGACCTCCGCCGCGGCCGGCCGTGTCGGCATCCCGAGAAGCTCGTCGACGACTACTGGGAGGTCGTCCTGCACGGCTCCTCGCACCTGGTGCTGCGCTCCATGAGTTCGGGCGTCATTCTCGGACCCGTCGAGCTTCCGGAAGGGCTCGTGACCGCTCTCGACCCTGGCGTCATCCTCAACCTGCAGCTCGGCCGCAGCGATGGCGACTGGCACGTGGTCGATCACGGCTACTGTTATCCCTCCGCGGCCGCGGCCGCGCTGCGCGAAGCCGTGACGGTGGACGCGTAGATGCGCTACCGGCAGGCATTCCTGTGCGTCGGGTCCTTCCTGGCCCTGCCGCTGGCCGCCGGTGTGGCGTCCTGCTCCCGGAGCACCCCGGAGGAGCGCGCCCAGGTGAAAAAGCTCATGGAGCACCGCGCGCTCAGGGACGACTACATGAGCTCGAGCGAGGGACCGTTGCTCCCGGAACAACGCGGGCGCTTCAAGGGACTGGCCTACTACAAACCGAACTTCGACATGATCTTCGAGGTCGACATGGAGCCGGTCGCAGCACCCGACACCGTGCGTTTCGTGACCTCCAGGAACACCTACGATTCATACGTGCGCCTCGGCGTCTTGCGTTTCGAGCAAGACGGTCGGTG
>JBHHXQ010000417.1:0-2254 GCA_046757105.1 Candidatus Krumholzibacteriia bacterium | reverse complement strand
CGTCGAGAGCGACCGGACGACAGGGGAGACGGCCGATCGCGGCGAGGTCGTCACGGTGACCATCTCCGGCTTCTCGGAGGACCGCCGCGGCAACCCGATCAACTCTCCCCACTCCTTCTCTTTCACCTCTTCCGAGTCGCTCCCCCGGGGGCAGATTGGGGGAGCGGTAAGCGGGGCGAAGGCGCGCGCCGGGGCACCACCGGTAACAGTGCAAGCCTACTCCATCGTGCCGGGCGGAAGCTACACCGGCGAAGGGACCCGCCTTCTCATCGAAAGCGAGGCGGGAAAGGAAGGGGACTTCCGCCTCGCCCATCTTCCCGTCGAAAACGACCGGCGGATTCTCCTGGTCGTCTATCGCGACGACGACGAGAACGGCGAAATCGACTTCGATCACGAGTACTACGGGTATTCCGACACGCTCGCCCTTTCGCCGCAGAGCCCTTCCCTCGACTCGATCGCCGTCAGGCTGGTGAGCGCGGACACCCCTGCCTCTCTGTCGGGGCGGGTCACGGTCCCCCACAATCCCGACTCAACCGTGGTCTATCTCGAATCGCTGTCGGACAGCGCTTTTTTCGCCACCGCCGAGCCCGATTCGACCGGCCACTATTCTTTCTCGGGTCTCGCCGCGGGCGACTACCGGATCCGACTGCTCGTCGGGGGAAAGACTCGGATCAGCATCGAAGGAGCCGGCGCGGCACGGGAGGTTTTGGCAGACCATCGTGTCATCCTCCAGCCCGGCGCGACTGCGAAGGACCGCGATCTCCCCGGGTCGCCGGATGAGGCCGAGGAGTCCCAAGTTACTCAATAAAAAAGAGTTGACCCGGGGTTACCCCCGTGATAGCGTCGACCGAAAGAGGCTAGCCCGCACTTCTCACCAGCTTTCGCCGCGAGGGTTCGAAGCGCGAGGCGAGACGCGGCCTTGGACGAGCCGCCCCCGCAAACGTAGCCATGCACTACGTTGAGGAGGCGGCGAAGGCAAGTACCCGACGCGCGCAAGCGCGGAGGGTGAAAGGCCGTGTCGCAGCCCGCGATCCCGGACCGCAGTAGGATCCTGGTGAGAAATGCGGGCTAGCAGCAGACAAAGCGTCCGCAGGAGGTTGCCGATGACGAAAGCCGATCTGGTTGACGGGGTGGTGGCCGCCACCAAGCTTCCCAAGAAGGATGTGGCTCTCATCGTGGATGGATTCCTGGAAGCGATCTGTCAGACTCTCATCAACAACGGCCATGTCGAGATTCGGGGGTTCGGGAGCTTCAAGATCAAGTTTGCCAAGGCTCGGATCGCTCGAAACCCGCGCTCCGGTGAGACGGTACACGTGCCGGCGAAGCTGGTTCCCTATTTCAAGGTCTCCCGCGAGCTGAAGACCCTGGTCGAACGGGCCGATTCGGGTCAGGCGACTGGAATCGGGGAAGGTGAATCGTCGGTGATGACGGAGAGCGCTCCGGAGCCGATCTGATCTCCCAAACTGGACGAGGAGGATATGGATGCCGAGTGGTAAGAAGCGCAAGCGTGCCAAGATTGCCACGCACAAGCGCAAGAAACGCCTGAGAAAGAACCGACACAAGAAGAAGCCGGGCTAGGCTCCCGGGGAGTGCCCCCACCCCTCCGCCCCCAACAAGGACCCTATGCAGAACAGCTGGAACTTGCGAAGAGCTGTTCTTCTATCGGCCGGCATCCATTTCCTAACCCCGCTCCTCGTGGCCCGTTGCGACCAGGTATCCGGCTGGATGAGCCCGCAAGAGGTCTCCGTTCCTGAGCGGCGGGAACCGATCGTCTTTGAGATCGTGGAGCCGCCACCTGGCCCGGAGCCGGAGGAGGAGCCGGAGACGAACCTCGCCTCCACGCGCCGGAGCCTCGCTCGCTCGGAACCTTCGCCGGCGCCTGGGGAGAACGACCTTCCCCTCTCACTCGGAGGCTCCCCCATCAAGGAGAACCGAGCCCCTTCCCCTCGAGAGACCGGCCCGGCTCCACCCCAGGAGGCAAAGAAGGAGGGGGAGGGAGAGCGGCGCTCTCTCCTCTCCCCCTCAGCGATCCGCCGCGAGGTGGCGCGCTCGGTGGAGGAACGGCGGCTGCGAAATCCCAGAGGGAAGGAGTCGCTCCCCGGTGATCTTTCCTTCAACACGGTCGACTTCGAGTTCGCACCCTATCTGCTCGAGCTGAAGCGCCGGATCGAAGAGAAGTGGTATCCGCCCGTGGCATCTTTCGGAAGGGGTTACAAGGGGGCGAGTGTGATCCGGTTTGCCGTCGCGCGAAGCG
>JBHHXQ010000416.1:0-2275 GCA_046757105.1 Candidatus Krumholzibacteriia bacterium | reverse complement strand
CGGGAGCGTCCTGGCGGGGGAGGTCCGCGTGTCCGCACCGGAGCGCGACCGCCGCGGCCGGCGCTTGGAGCGCGTCTTCATTCCGATTCTTTCACGATGCGGAGGACCTCTGCATGCATGCGCTCGAGCGGGATGAGGTCCATGCAGTTCGGAGTCTTGTCGCACGTGCGCAGGTAGCAGCAGACGCATTCGATCGGGCTCACGATCCTGGTGAGCCGTCCGTAGTCGTGGATCTCGGGGGCACTGGTCGGTCCGAAGACCGCGATCAGGCGTTTCCGGAGCGCCAGGCCGAGGTGCATGGTCAGCGTGTCGCCGGTCACGATGAGCCCACACGAGTTGATGTCGTCGATGAAATCGCGCAGGTCGTTGCGCTGCTCGAAGACGAAGACGTCGAAGCCGTTCGTGCGCAGGCGCTCGACGAGCTCCGGGTAGCGAACCCAACGTTTCCACTGCCACCGTGGATCGGCCCGCATCTCGATCCCGATGCGTCGCAGGCTCGCCCGCCGCGGCTCGTAGCCGAAGACGTAATCCTGCCCCGTGAACTCCTCCCCGAACATCTCGAACAGGTGCTCCTGGTAGCTGTGGGTGTTCAGCCGCTTGAGCTCGTCGGCGCGCTCCTTGCCGAACCGCGACACCAGGCCCATGTCGTACCAGGGAGCCGCCGACTCCCCGTAGCGCACCCGTCCGTCTTCGAGGTAGGCTCCTACGTGCCGGCCGTACCGCACGCGTTCCAGGATCCGGCAGGCTTGCGGCTCGTCGTCGAGGCAAGCGGCCAGCTCGAAGTACCGTCCGTCCAGCCGGCCGGCCTCGTCCAGGGGGACGAGATCGGCGATCTGCGGGATGTTCTCGAGAAGCGGCAGGGAGACGCGCTGCGTCACCCAGGTGACCGGTCCGTCCACGGCGTTGAGGATCGTGGTGGTCCGCAGCACGTCGCCCATGGCGCCGAGCTTGATGATCAGCGTCGAACTGGAGGACATCGAACCTTCCCGGGGTTGAATCGAGGAATGGAGGAACTCTTTCGCAGCGCTCGTCCCGAAGCGAAGCATCGAGTGGTCGAAATGGCTCCGCGCCCGGTGGATCTCGTGGATCTTAGCATAGGTCTTGTCCTTCGGGTGGGGCCGGAACCGTTGCACCCGGGTCCGGTACACCTTCGCAAGATCTCTGCGCGCAAGCGGTTGTTTCCCCGCCCCAGGCACGCCCACTGGGCGATCCACCTCGGGATCTCGCCGGCACGCCCGTTGCGTCCCCGAACACGCAAGGGCCAGCGGGGCGCACTTCGAGCTGGCCTTTTCGAAGCCGGTCGACCTTCGGCCGGCTCGACCTCTTGCGGCGTGCCATGGACTGGGCACGCCTCGCCGGGTCGGGGCGCAGGAGGCCCCAGCACGCGGCGCGGCGCATGGCGCCGCCACGCCCCGTCCGGCACCTCTTCACCGACACACGACTCGCCCTCGCCGCCGCCGGCGGCGACGCTCCAGGTTGGTCCATCCCAGGGTTGCGGAGTCGCACATGCCGGATCGCAGGCCGCTTCTCTATCTCGCCCGCCAGTATCCCATGCCGGTCTCGTCGTCGGCGCGCCTTCGCACGTTCAACTGGATCTTGCATCTGTCCAGGCGCTTCGACGTCACGCTCGTGGCCCCGGTCTGGAAGCCACTCACGGAGACCGATCTCGAGGCGCTGGGCGGCCGTTGCAAGCGCCTGATCGTGCCGGTTCCGAGTGTCTGTGGCGGACCGGTCCGGCGGGCCGTCATGACGCTCGCAGCCGAAGCACACTACCTCGCCAGCGGGCTGCCGCCCGAACGCTTCCACCTGCAGAACGGACGCGTGCGCGAAGCCGTCGAGCTCGAGCTGCGGAACCAACGCTTCGACGTTGCCTTCGCCGAGCGCTGGACCTGGGGAGAGCTGTTCCTGGATGCGGCGCCCTTCACGGTACTGGACGCTGGTGAGCTGCAGGCGTCACGCCACTCCCTGGCCCTCGTGCAGTCGAGATACCCGTTGCGCCGCCTGCTGCGCCGCCGGCTGCAGGGGCGCTACGAGGTGGCGGAGGCAGCGGTTCTGTCGCGCGCCACGCTCGTTCTCGTGAACGACGCGGCCTCCCGGCGGGCCGTGCTGCGTGCCTCGGGCGGCAGTGCCCGAGCCATCGTCCTGCCGGCTGGCCTCGATACCTCGCACTTCAGGTCCCGCTCCGGGCCAGTCGATCCGCGCAATGTCGTGTTCTTCGGCTCTCTCGCGAGCCCCACCCAGCGGGACGCCCTGCGGCATCTCCACGCCGATCTGC
>JBHHXQ010000415.1:0-2307 GCA_046757105.1 Candidatus Krumholzibacteriia bacterium | reverse complement strand
GGCATAAGCCGTACCGCGCCTGCTCCGTACCGCGCCCGCAAGGCCCGCAAGGAACAGATGGCGCTCAAGGTGCAGTTGGTCCGGCCGGTCCACAGGGGCCTCAGGGAGCAACTGGTCCAATCGGTCCGCAGGGTCCGATCGGTCTGACCGGTCCAGTAGGATGAGCGGTCCAGCATCGCCAGCACCCAGACGAGGGCGCCGAGAAAGAAGACCGCGCCGAAGATACTGATCCTCGAGATCGTGTTCGTGCTGTGGTGGAAGATCTGGGGCATCTCGCCGATCGCTTCGAGTCCGGACGCATCACACAATACTTCAGAGATCCGAAAAGCGCAGCAGCTTCGTGAATTGATTCACAAGCTTGAAAATGAACGAGTTACACGAGAAACACCGTCTCCCCTGCGGTGCCAACCTGGGCCGCCTGCAGGGCCCCGGCGGCCCACGGTCCCGATGGCCTATAGTGGCTAGCCAAGCCAGGCCGCCACCCGCTCGGGATCACACCCGTCCCCGATCCGGTGACCCGGCGGAGGCGGCTGGGGACGGGCGCCGGCAGCCTCGTCGTGGATATGAACCGGCGGCCCGGCGGGAGGTGCGCGTGAGCTCTACGCTCCTCGAGGCGGTCGGCGTCGGCAAGCGCTTCGCGAACGGCGTCGAGGCCCTCCGTGACGTCCACCTCGAGGTGCGCCGCGGCGAGACGCTCGCGCTCATCGGCCAGAGCGGCTGCGGGAAGACCACCCTGCTGCGCCTCTTCAATCGGCTCGAGGAGCCGACCACCGGCGAGATCCGCATTCACGGTCGTCCCGCCGCCCAGCTCGACCCGATCATACTGCGCCGGCGAACCGGCTATGTCCAGCAGGAGGATGGCCTGCTGCCGCACTGGAACGTCGGGCGCAACGTCGAGCTCGTCCCCACCCTGCAAGGATGGGAGAGGTCACGCCGCCGGGCGCGCTCCGACGAGCTGCTCGAGCTCGTCGGCCTGCCCGCGGTGCGCTATCGGCTCCGATACCCGAACGAGCTCTCCGGCGGACAGCGCCAGCGCGTGGCCTTCGCTCGCGCCCTGGCGGCCGACCCGGAGGTCATCCTGCTCGACGAGCCGTTCGGTGCGCTCGACGCGTTGACGCGCGTCGAGCTGCAGAACGAGTTCGTCCGTTTGAAGACGCAGCTGCACAAGACGATGCTCATGGTCACGCACGACCTCGTGGAAGCCTTCCGGCTCGCCGACCGCATCGCGGTCATGCGGCGGGGACGGGTGCTCCAGGAGGGGCGGCCGGCGGAGCTGCTCCAGAGCCCGGCCACCGAGTACGTCCGCGAGCTGCTCGCTCATGCGCGGGGGCTGCAGGCGTGACGCATCCACGGGCCCACGCATCTGCTGGCCGGCGCTCGCGCGCGACCCGCGCCGCGCCTCTCCCGGCCACCCTTGTGTGCCTCGCTTTCCTGGCGGCGCCGGGGACCGTGTGCGGAGCGGACCGCATCGTCGTCGGCTCCAAGAACTTCTCGGAGAGCCGAGTCCTGGCCGAGATGTTCGCGCGACTTCTCGAGGGGCACACCGATCTCGAGGTCGAACGCCGGTTGGGCCTGGCCGGAACCCAGGTATGCTTCGAGGCCCTGCGCACCGGCGGCATCGACCTCTACCCGGAGTACACCGGCACCGGTCTCGTGACCCTTCTGGACGAACCCCCGCAGGGCGACGCCACCTGGACGCTGAACCATGTCCGCAGCGAGTTTCTCCGCCGCTGGAACCTGTGGTGGATCGCACCGCTCGGCTTCGAGAACGCCTACGAGCTGGCCGTGCCGCGCGAGCTGGCCGAGCAGCACGGCCTGCGCACGATCAGCGACCTCGCACGCGTCTCGCGCCACCTCAAGGCCGGCCTGGGCTACGAGTTCGCGAAACGCGAGGACGGTCTCCCCGGACTCGAGAAGACGTACGGACTCGTGTTCGGTGAGGTGCGGACGATGCAGCAGGCCCTGAAGTACAAGGCCGTCGGCGAGCGGGTGCTCGATTGCCTGGACGTGTATACCACGGATGGTCGGCTCGTCGTCCACGACCTCGTCGTCCTGGAGGACGACAAGCACTTCTTTCCGCCCTACGAAGCCGCCGCGCTGATCCGCGGCGAGACGCTGGCACGTCACCCCGAGATCGGCTCCGTCCTCGGCCTGCTGGCGGGCGCGATCCCGGAGCAGCGCATGCGCGAGCTCAACCTGCGCGTCGAGGAGTACGGCGAGCCGATCGAGCGCGTGGCGCAGGATGCGCTGGAGGCGCTCTCGTTGATCGGCGCGGCGCCCGACGTGATGCTCGCGGCGATCTCGATC
>JBHHXQ010000414.1:0-2312 GCA_046757105.1 Candidatus Krumholzibacteriia bacterium | reverse complement strand
GGTCCTGTAGCTGAGGCGCACGAACTGCTGCTCCCCCGGGAAAGGGCTGTCGAGGCGGGCACGCACGATGCGCGCGGCAGCGGGACTCTCGGTGTTGCCCAGCGCCGGGTGCAGGATCTCCAGGTCGCGGCTGGCGAGCGGCCCCATCCCGTGCATCGCGAAACCGGTGAGAATCGCGTCGCGATTCGGAGAGCCGTTGCCGGGGAATCCGTCGCCGAAGAGCAGGTCGTCCTGGACGAGCATGGCATCGAGGTACTCCTCGAACGTGCGCGGGAACAGCTCGCGTGCGAAGTGGATGGCCGCGTCGGCGATCTGCGGGCCCGCCAGCTCGCGGACGTCCCAGAAGGCTCCTCCGAGGATCTCGCCGTTGGCGTGCACCTCGTCGGACGCGTCCCGGTCGTCGGGCCAGACCAGGAGGTTGTCCAGGTTTCGCAGCGGTTCCGGAGTCCTTCTGAACAAGTTCTCGCCGAGAAGCGGCTCGCCCGTGATCGTGGCGGCGAAGTAGTCGGACAGCGCCTCGTGGATGGCGCCGCCGATCACCCCCGTCAAACCGCCGGCCGGCCGGTACACGTAGTCGGTGACGGCATGCGTGTACTCGTGATAGATCACGTCGGCAAACAGTCCCAGGTTCCAGAACGTGCCGCCGCCGTTGCCGAACCCCATGCGCTCGCCGTCCCAGAAGGCGTTCGGGTAGTTCGGGTCGCCGTTGCCGGGGTTCGCGCTCTCCGCGATGGCCGGCAGCGGGAAGTCGAGCAGCGAGAATCCGAAGCGCTGCTTGACGAAGTCGTGGATGGTGTTCGTGTGGTGGTAGATGGTGCGCTCGTCGACGCGTGATTCGACCGCCGTGAAGTGCATCACCACCTGGCCCGGAACCGTGACCCGTCGTTCGAGGTGCGGTGAGGGGTCGTCGGTGGCGTTGTCGACCGCGACGTACAGGCCGGTGAGACCGGAGTGCACGGTGACCTCGCCGGGCTGCAGATCGAACGCGAAGAAACCGCTCGCGTCGCTGTGCGTGGACAAGGACGGTTCGGTCCCCACCTGCCCGAGCTGGACGCGAAGCCACGGCAGCGCCCGCGTCACCCGCCGATCCTGCACGTACTTCGGCTTGACGAGCGCCGTCGCTTCACCCGCGAGCCGATCGGTGCGCACCAGGCTCTCGAGCGCCAGGACGCGTCCCGAGGCCGCCTCGACCAGTGCGCGCCAGCGCCATCCGGTGCGGACGGAGAGCACGAGGTGCAGCGCCTGGGACGCCTCGTAGCCGTTCGTGGCCGGCAGCACCACGACCACCGGCTCCGTGGACTCGACGCGCAACGCCCGGCCCAGGAGCGCCTCGCAGGTGGCGCGCGCCGCGTCGACGCCGAGGACGGCCGGCTCGGGCCGCAGGTCCGGGACCAGCGTCGACCGGAAGGCGACGACGTCGCCGTCCTCGCGCAGCGTGAGGTCGAGGAGGGCGCCCACGACACGGCGTCCGGCGTGCGTCTGCTCCCAGGTGGCGTGCCAGGCGCGTCCCGCGTGCCGCCAGCGCACCTGCTGCAGCGCCACCCCGTCGGCACCCAGGAGGCGGGCGTGACGCTTGCGGAAGGCTTCCGCGGCGGAGCGGAGCTGGGCCGGTCCGGGCCGCGCGCCGCTCGATCTGCGGCCACCCACGCCCCGGGCTGCAGCACCCGTCCACGGATCCCAGCGCAGGTCCCAGGAGGCTCCAGTGGCCGCCTCCAGCGCCGCCGCGTCGGCCACCGCGTGGAGAGCCGACACCGGCTGCGGCCGCTCGGCGAGCTCGACGTACACGTGCGCGCGTGCACCGTCGACGGCCGCGGAGCTGGCACCCGGCAGGCAGACCCCGACACCGAGCGCCGCGCCCACGACGAGTGGGAGCGCGCGCCGGGCGATCGGGGTGCGTCGGCGATCGAGCGGCAGGTCGCCGCGCCCGCCACGCGGATCGCGGGCGCGCCGGTCGGCGGGTCGCTTGCGCGTCATCGTTCGCAAATCCCCCCACGAGCCGGGAGCTTCTCCTTGGCCACGCCGCTGCTGCCCCGCGCGGTCCGGCTCCATGAGCGACGCGGCACAACGCGCAACGTGCGTTCCTGCCCCAGGAAGCGCCGGGTGGATGCGGATCCCGAGTTCGAGGTGTCGAGCGGCAGCAGAAACACCGAATCTGCGGCGCAACCTCTTTCAAGGGGCCTTCCGGGGGTCGCACGCCCTGCGGCGCCGGTAGGTCCGAGTCTGGCGGGGTCGAACCAGGAACTCTATCGATCCAACCGAATACCGGCTTTGCGCCGGGGCGTCTAGCGCAAAAGGACGAGCTTGCCCGATTC
>JBHHXQ010000413.1:0-2441 GCA_046757105.1 Candidatus Krumholzibacteriia bacterium | reverse complement strand
CTTCGCGCCTCGCGTAGAAGCGGGTCCCGCCGACGATCTGATACGGAACGTTGTGACGCCGCAGGGCGTCCTCGAGGGCGCGCGACTGCGCGTTGGTCCGATAGAGGAAGGCGATCTCGTCGCGGCTGCGGCCGTCCGCGACCAGCTTCTGCACCAGGAGCGCCGCGCCCGTCGCCTCCTCCTCCTCGTCGTGGCAGAGGTGCAGGTGAACGAGGTCGCCACCCTCGCGCGAGGTCCACAGGTTCTTGCCCTTGCGGCCCCGATTGTGCGCGATGAGGCCGTTCGCCGCCCGCAGCAGCGCTGTGGTGGAGCGGTAGTTCTGCTCCAGACGGATCGTCCGCGTGTCGGGGAAGCGTTTCTCGAAGTCGAGGATGTTCTCGATGCGCGCACCGCGCCAGCCGTAGATCGATTGATCGTCATCGCCCACGACGCAGAGGTTGTGATGGTGTCCGGCCAGGAGCTCGATGAAACGCATCTGGATGCCGTTGGTGTCCTGGAACTCGTCGACGAGGACGTGCAGGAAACGCTCGGCGTACTTCGACAGGGTCTCGGGCTCGGCCTCGAAGAGCTCCACCGGCCGCACGATGAGATCGTCGAAGTCGAAGGCGTTGTTGCGTCGCAGAGTCTTCTCGTACTCGGCGTACAGCTCGGCGATGGCGCGCTCGAAGCCGTCTGCGGCCATCTGTGCGGCGGCCGCCGGGTCGATGCGGTCGTTCTTCCAGGTCCTGATACGGTGGCGCGCCTCGGAGGGGCTCAGGTGACGCGGCATCGTGCGGCTGCTCAGCAGATTCTTGACCACCGACTCGCTGTCGGCGCTGTCGTAGATCGCAAAGCTGCGCTGCCACCCCAGACGCGTGGCCTCGCGTCGCAGGATGCGCACTCCGGTGGCGTGGAACGTCCCCAACCAACAGTCGGCCGCCTGTCCTCCGAGCAGGTCATGGAGCCGGCCACGCATCTCGTGCGCCGCCTTGTTCGTGAACGTGAAAGCCAGGATGCGCCAGGCCGGAACCTGGTGCTCCCGAACGAGATGGGCGATGCGGGTGGTCAGAACGCGTGTCTTGCCGCTTCCCGCACCTGCCAGAACCAGAAGCGCGCCGTTCCCGGCGGTGACGGCGCGAAGCTGCTCGGCGTTCAGTTCCTCCAGCACGCGCTGCGTCTCCTCCATCGATGCGCCAGGCTCGATCCCGGCCGGCGAACTCCCCTGCACGCTCATCTCCCCGCGCGTGCACGGCCTGGTGGCGACGCTATCTTTCCATACGAGGCGAGCGCTGTCGAGTGGCAAACGCCGGTGCCACGGCGAACTCGATGGGACGAAGGGGTCGGCACCGGCGGTCGAACCCGTGCGGGCCGTGCGCCACCGGGCGAGTGCCCGCAGCGCCACACCAGCCGCTGCTCGGCGTGCGGGCCGTGGGTCAGTACTCGTAGCGGAACTTGAGGTCGACGTCGAAGGCATTCTGCGGGCGGTTCGGCTGATTGTCGGGGATGTTGCGGCGCTCGTACGACGATTCCAGAAGCAGCCCGCGGATGATGTCCACCTCGATGGCGAATCTCTGACTGATGTCGCTCTGGTTGAGGCCGTGCGTGTAGGTGAGGAAGACGCGATCCGAGACGGCTTTCCCCGCGCTCAAGTTGAGAGGCACCACGAACGGCATGACGGCCGTGTCCCGGGTCCCCAGCGTGTCGCTGCCGGCGGGATCGATGTGGATCGAGTCGATGTACTCCAGATCCTGGAAGATCTGCTCGACCACCGTGAACGTCGGATTGACCGGATTGTCCGTCCCCTCGGTGAAGAACATCTGCTGCAGCTCGTCGGAGCTCGCACCCGAGTCGGACGAGAGGTCGAGGTGCGGCTCGCTGGGTCGACCGGTGAGGTGCACGTAGATCCGGTTGCCGGACCGGCCCGTCCGCGCCTCGATGTCGAGGTCGGGCTCGAAGCCCGGGTAGCGGCTGAAGTCCAGCTCGCCGTGCGTGATCTCGAAGCGCCGGAAATACAGCGAGTAGTGGCCACGCTTGACCGTGGCGCGCCCCTTGACGTCCATCCCGGAGGTGCTGCGCACCAGCTGCACGCTGCCGTAGAGTTCTGCGTCGGCCTGCGAGTTCTTGATCCACACCTTCCCCGAGGCGTCCAGGCCGACCTCGGCGAGCCACTCCGGCATGTCGGTGCTCTCGAGAACGTCGGCCTCCGATCCGCCACCCGTGAACTCCTGCGTGACCTCCGCCTGGAGAACCTGCAGGGAGCCCCGGAACTCCGGAATCGGTCCGCCGGTCCCGAGGTGAACGCCACGCATGTCCACGTGGCCACTGACGACAGCCATCATCTGAGGAACGCTGTAGATGGGGACGCGCTCGGCGTCCAGCGACAGGTCGAAGTCCGCCACACGCAATCCCTCGAAGATCACCTGGCCGTCGCCGCGTACCGAACCTCCGGAGCCGGATTTCCC
>JBHHXQ010000412.1:0-2451 GCA_046757105.1 Candidatus Krumholzibacteriia bacterium | reverse complement strand
TCGTAGTTTTGTTCCCGACGATGTGATGTGGCCCTGTGCTCCGAGATCCGCACAGCCTGCAGCTGTCACGCGTCGAGATGGCCACATAACTGAGCGACATGATGACCTTCGCGCAGCAGGCGCAGAAAGGAGGTTGTCCATGTTGGAGCACTATTTCGTCCGTCCAACCACCGTCGATCGAATTCGGGCTACCTGGCTTGCAGAGTCGATGGAACGCTATGTGGCCTGGCTCGCCGACCAGGGTTATTCGCCACACTGTGTACGCTCTCGGGTTCCCCTCTTGGTCCAGTTCAGCGAGTTCACGCGTCAACGCGGAGCGACCGCAGTGCAGGACACAACCCGCTACATTGATGAGTTTGTCGACGCCTGGGTGACGGAGCACGGCGGCGCGAGCCCTCGCGCTGGGTTTGCCAAGGAAATTCGAGGACCGATCGAGCAGATGCTGCGGCTGGTCGTGCCCGGATTTCGCGGTCGAGGTCGGCCTCGCTCGGTCAGGCAACCGTTTCGTGAGCAGGCACCAGGGTTCTTCGCCTACCTGCGCGACGAGCGTGGGCTTCGCGAGGCGTCGATTCACCACTACGACTATCATCTCAAGCGCTTCGAGATCTATCTGGCTCGCATTGACCTACACGACCTCTCGGGCCTGTCCCCACCGATACTCAGCGCATTCATGACGCAGCGGAGTGGACGATTGAGTCAGAGCAGCCTGACTGGAAGCTGCGTCTGCTTGCGTGTGTTCCTGCGCTATCTCGCTCGCGAGGGGCATACGCCGAGCGACCTGAGCTCGGTGATCGAGAGCCCGCGCGCGTACCGGCTGGCAGCGCTGCCGCGCTCGATCTCGTGGGAGGAGGTCCGGCGCGTGCTCGAGATCGTCGATCGGCGCACGCCCGGTGGTAGGCGCGACTACGCGATTCTGCTGCTGCTCGTTACCTACGGCCTACGGGCTCGCGAGGTCGCCGCTCTGACGCTCGACGACATCGACTGGAGGCAGGAGCGGCTGCGAATCCCCGAGCGCAAGGCCGGCCATTCAACCGCCTACCCACTCTCCCCGATCGTTGGTGAGGCGGTGCTTGGCTACATACGGGACGGTCGTCCCGACAGCGCCGAGCGATTCGTATTCTTCCGCGTCCTCGCACCATTTCGCCCCCTCGGACACGCTGCAATTTCCTCACGGGCAGCCCACTACCTGCGCCGAGCTGGCGTTGCCGTTCCCCGGCCAGGCTCACATACGTTGCGCCACACCTGCGTGCAGCGACTGGTCGATGCGGACTTCTCGCTCAAAGTGATCGGAGACTACGTCGGTCACCGCGCAGCCGCCTCCACGGAGGTCTACTCGAAGGTGGCAGTCGAAACGCTGCGACAGATCGCGCTCGGCGATGGGGAGGATGTTCTATGAGATCGCTGTGGAGAGGATATCAAAGCCCGTTGGCTTCAGACATCGAGCGGTACATCGCCTACAAGCGCGCTCTCGGACGATGGTTTCGCGCCGAGGAGTACGCCCTTCGTTTGCTTGATCGCTATCTCGCCGATCACGCTGTGACCAACCGTGCCGGAGTTACTGCAGAGCGCTTGGAGAGCTTCCTGGTCTCACGTGGCCGCCGTCGTGCACGCAGCTACAATCACTTGCTCGGCGTCGTCCGCCAGTTCTTTTCCTGGCTCGTGGCACAGGGAGCTCTGCCCACCTCGCCGCTGCGATGCTCACCGCGCAGGCAGACCGCTACGCTGCGCCCGTACTTGTTCACGCCCGATCAAATTCGTCTCCTGCTCCAGATCGCGGGCAGCTTGCCCGACGCTAGCGGAGCGCCGCTGCGGGGTCCGACGTACCGCACCATCTTCGCTCTCCTGTACGGGCTGGGATTGCGGGTAGGCGAGATCTCAGGTCTGTGCTCTCAGGATGTGGACTTGGAGCGAGAGCTCCTCATCATCCGCCAGACCAAGTTCGCCAAGAGCCGCCTGACCCCGTTCGGTCCGCGGATCGCAGAGCTACTTCAGGCACACCTGGACCGACGCGAGGCAGCGGCCGGTCCACTTGGTCCCGACGACCCGCTGTTCTACTTCCGCAATCATCGGCCGATCCATCCAGGCACCATCAGTCAGACCTTCCATCACCTCCTACCCCGCTTGCGACTCGAGGTGCCACCGGGCGTGCGCCCGCCACGCGTTCATGATCTGCGCCACTCCTTTGCGGTGGGTACGCTATTGCGATGGTATCGCGATGGGCTTGATCCTGCCTCTCGCCTGCTTCCGCTGGCCACCTTCCTCGGCCATGTCGATCCGGCCTCTACTGCCGTCTACCTCACCATCACCGAGCAGTTGCTCGAGCAAGCAAACCGCCGCTTCGAGCATCTCGCCAATGTTGTCGTGTCTGGGGAGGGCGCGTCATGAGCGGCTCGGGCTTAGGCGCTCTGGTCTACGCCTTCTTCGAGGAGCATCTCAAAGGACTCAAGGCCG
>JBHHXQ010000411.1:0-2491 GCA_046757105.1 Candidatus Krumholzibacteriia bacterium | reverse complement strand
GCGAAGAGGTGGGCGACGAGCTCCCCGATCACCCTCTCCCTCTCGCCGAGCTCAACGCCATCCACTGGGCCTGGCTGGGCGCCGAGTACCACGCCCGCCGGCACGACACGACGAGGCGGATCCCTCGCGAGCACTGGCTCGACGAGGTCCGCCACCTGCGGGCGTTGCCACAGACCCTCGACATCGACGAGGTCTTCCTGCACCGCGCCAAGCGCAAGGTCAGGAAGGACGCGACCGTTCGCTTCGCCGGGGGAATGCTCGAGGTCCGTTCCGAACTCGTCGGCAAGACCGTCGAGCTGCGCTACGACCCCACGGAGAAGAACGCGCGACCGCGCGTGTTCCTCGAGGGCCGCTTCGTCTGCGACACCGTGCCCCTGGACCGTCACAAGAACGCAGCCCGGCATCGACGACGCAACCTCGGCGAGGGCGACCCTACGGTCGAGCCTACCGGGCTCGATCCGCTCGCACTCATCGAGCGCGAGCACTACGAGCGCACGCGAGTTCCGTGGCGTTCATCCACCGACAAGAAGGAGAAGTGACCGTGTACCGCAAGCGATTCGGCCTCACCGGCCACCCTCTGCCCAAGGACGCGAAAGGAAAGACCTTTTGCGAGATCGGTCCCGGTCACCAGAGGCTGCGCAAAGCCTTCGAACGGCTCGGCGAGGAGCCGGGACTGGGGGTCCTCACCGGGGAAGCCGGGGTCGGCAAGACCGCGGCTCTGCGAAACCTCTGCGCCGAGCTGCCCAGTCCCGACTACCGGGTGATCTACCTCTGCGACACCGCCGTCTCACCCTTGGATCTCTACCGAACGCTCGCCACCGAGCTCGGCATCCGTCCCTCGCATCGGCGAGCCCAGCTGTGGAGTGACATCAAGCAGGCGCTCGTGCACATGCGCGACGAGCGCCACAGCGCCCCGCTCGTCGTGATCGACGAGGCGCAGCACCTCTCCGACCGCTTCCTCGTCGATCTATCCGGCTTCCTCAACGTCGCCTTCGATAGTCGCGACGTGCTCACCATGTGGCTCGTCGGGCTGCCTCCTCTTCGCCGACACCTCGAGATGCAACAGCACGCTCCCTTGGCCATGCGGGTCGCGGCACAGGTCCACCTCGAGCCGCTCACCGAGCGTGAGGTCTTCGATTCCTTCATCCGAGAGGGTCTCGAGGCCGTGGGAGCCTCGGAGAAGATCCTCGCCGATCCCGCGATGGAGCTCCTGCTGCGGGCCAGCCGCGGCGTTCCCAGAATCGCTTCCAAGGTGCTGCGCGCGGCGCTGAGAATCGCCCATGAGCGCGACCAGGGCTTCGTCGACGAACACATCCTGGAGGACGCCATCGAGGACGTGCTCGTGCCGATCCCGTCGTGAGCGAGGAGGGGCTGCCCGTCTGCCGGGTGGGAGAGCTCGAGGAGGCGCAGGAGAAACCTGGATGGCTGGTCGAGGGACTCTGGAGCCGGACCGCGGTCGGCTTCGTGGGTGGGGTCCCCAAGCTCGGGAAGACCTGGCTCGGGCTCGATCTCGCGCTCTCCGTCGCGACCGGGACACCGTGTCTCGATCGGTTCCGCGTCCCCGAGCCTGGCGATGTCCTCGTCTACCTTGCCGAGGATCATCCGGCACTCGTGCGGGAGCGTCTCGATGGCCTGTGTCGACACCGCGGCGTCGAACTCGAGCGCGTAGGCGTCCACGTCATCACCGCCGCCAGCCTCCGACTCGACCTCGAGCGCGATCGACTCCGGCTCACCGAAACCGTCCGGCGGATCCGCCCGCGCCTGCTCCTGCTCGATCCGCTGGTCCGACTCCATCGTCGGGACGAGAACCATGCCGGGGACGTCGCCGAACTGCTCGCGTTCCTGCGCGAGCTGCAGCGAGAACACAATCTCGCCATCGTGGTCGTCCACCACATGCGGAAGGGCGGCTCCGGAAGGGATGGACAGGCGCTGCGCGGGTCGGGTGACTTCCATGCCTGGACCGACAGCGCCCTCTACCTCACCGCGCGGCGCGACCGACTCCTGCTCGCCGTCGAGCACCGAGGTGCCCCCGCACCCGAGCCGATCGAGCTCCGTCTGAACTCAAGACCCGACGGATCCCGGACGCACCTGGAGGTCGTCGCGACCAGGTCGCGCATGGGTCAGCCACAGCCGGGAGTGTCGCTCTCCGCGAGAATCGTCGAGGTCATGACATCGACGCCGCGCTCACTCACGAGGGTCGACCTTCGCAAAAGGCTGCGTGTGAACAACAAGCGTCTTGGAGAGGCTCTCGATGCTCTTCGTGAGCGAGGAGTCGTCGTGCGATCGCAGCAGGGGTGGAGCCTCGGCGCCGAGGAAGAACCGATCGACGAGGTCAAGCCATGAAGGCCAGGGAAAGCCCTCGTTCCGCGTTCCGTTCCCGAACCACCCTACACCGCGCCGGAACGTCTCACGGAACACCGACCGCAATCCGGGACGAAACCACCATCAGAGCGCGAGTCGGTACACCAGGCAGCGCCCTCAGGTGCTCTGG
>JBHHXQ010000410.1:0-2543 GCA_046757105.1 Candidatus Krumholzibacteriia bacterium | reverse complement strand
TGACATTCTCAAGGGCGAGATTCGCTCAGATCCTAACCTCGTCTACTACCAGCAGGTTCGGGAGCTCACAGCGGAGAGCTGGATCTCGGAATACTCGTAGGCCCGTGGCACGCAGCCCAACACCTATGAGCCCCCCTCCCGTCAAGAGCTAAGTCTCCTGCGTCCGACCGCGGCCGCGGGCGGGGGTGCCAGGGGTCGAGCGTCGGTCTCGGCTTCGCACTCCGTCTTCGCTTCGTTTGGCAGTGCAGGCTCTTGGACTCTGCACCCAACACCTATCGAGGCTCACGCTCGATCGCGCTCGGCGACACGAGCGGGGAGGCTTCGCCTCCTCGTCCTAGAAGCTCATCCGTACCCTCGTACCGGCCTCCTCATGACGTCGACCTCGAAGGTCCGTTGTCTCCAGGCTCGGGGGAGGGGCAGAGTCGCGAGAGGCCGAGCGCCAAGCGCCCGGCGATGTCGGAGAGGGAGCGGGAGCCCGTGTCCAATCAAGCGCTGCGGGCTGCCGGGCCACGGGGCTCACGACCGGATGCCTCCTCGCGCTCGTGGGCGCCCGGGGACGATGCGGTCTCGGCGAGCTCAGGCCCCTGCGGCTCCTGTTGGACGGCGGGCTCACGGCTCCCGCTCCCTCAGTTCACCGTGGCGAGGAAACGCGCCCGATCGAACGCCTTCCCGCGCCGCAGCATGAAGTAGACCGCCCGCCCGAGCTTGTGGGCGAGGATCGAGAGCGCCTTGCCCTTGCCGAAGCGCTTCTCGAGCCGGGCCAGGAGCTTCTTGCCCTCGGCGCTGTGGCGGACGAAGAGCACCGCCGCCTCCGAGAACGCCCACTTGAGGTGAACGTTGCCCATCTTCGCACCGCTCGTCCCATGCTTCTTCCCGGCCGACTCCTTTGCACACCGGACGAGCCGGGCGTAGGAGGCAAACTCCTGCACCCGGTCGAAGCGGCGCACGTCTTGGATCTCGTAGAGGATCGTCAGCGCCAGCACCTTGCCCACGCCCGGGATCGAGCGCAGAAGCTGGAAGGACTGGGGATCGTGCTGCTTGGCCTGGCGGACCAAGTCGAGCTCGAGGTCGCGCAGCAGCGCGTCGGTGCGTTCGAGCAGCGCCAGATCGACGGCGATGCTCTTGCGGACGGCGCGATCCTCGAAGTGCTCGGCCACGCCCTCCCGGTTGGCCGGGTAGGCGATGCGCTTGCCGAGCGGCGGGAGGTTGTACTGGTGGCTCGTCATCTGGATGTGGGCGAGGAGCTGGCCGCGCTTGCGGACGAGGTGGAGGCGCCGTCGCAGCAGGTCCCGGGTGGCTCGCATGCCCGCCGGGTAGGCGTAGGCCTGCGGCAGCATGCCGCCGCGCAGGAGCGTGGCGATCTTCAAGGAATCGATCCGATCGTTCTTGGCCTTGCCGCCGTGGATGGCCTTCATGTAGAGCGCGTGGCCGAGGACGAAGGCGATGCCCTCCTGGGAGCACAGGTCGGCCAGCCAATACCAGACGTAGACGCACTCAACGGCCACGACGAGGCCCTCCCGGTACGGGGCCATGGCCTCGAGGAACGCCTCCGGGGTGGCCCGGAGGTTCTTGTGGACGAGAACCTGGCCTTGGGCGTCGAGGACGCAGACGTACATGCTCTTGGCGTGCAGATCGATCCCGCACCAGTGCCGGTGCTGTCCGTTGTAGAATCGCATCGGTCTCCCTCCTGCGCGGATGCGCGTTGGCTTACGCGTCCAGCCTACGCCGGGTGGCGTAGGCGCAGGAGGGGGGCTCTATGAGGATCACGCGGTTGCAGCTGACGACGAACAGCTCGCTTCAATCGGATCTGGTGGACTTCTGGCGCCTACGCGCTTGCTCACTGGGCGTTGATCGAGGTCGGGAGGGAGGTGATCGTCCTTCGTACCGAGCAGCCTGACGGTGGGTGGCTCGAAACGCGCCTCTGGATCGTGGATGACGGGGCCATCTCGTGGCTTCACGCCGGCGACTCTCGCTGGCTGCGCAATCTCGAGGCGCGTCCGATCGTGGAGATCGTTCGTGGTGGAGAAGCGCATCCCTACCGCGCCCAACCCGTTCCAGGTTCCCACCCGAAGCTCCACGAACTCCTCCGTGCGAAATACGGCGTTGCGGATCGCTGGGTTCGCTTCATCGCGTCGGACAGCGAGTCCACCACCCCGGTCCGCCTCGAGACGGTCTCTGCGCCCTAGCGAGAGCGCCGTCTGACAAGCGCTTGCAGCTGACGCCCAACAGCCCGGCCCAATCGATTCGTGGTAGCATTCTGGCGGTGAGCGCTTCTGGCCCGGCGTTGGCGGTCAGCGCTGTTGGCCGCACCTGAAGCGGCGATCCGTCAGACGGCGTGAGGAAACGAGGGAGGGTTGCGATGAAGGGTCACATCCTCAGCTGCACCTTCTGCAAGCGGTCCGAGCAGCAGGTCCGCAAGCTGGTCGCGGGCCCCGGTGTCTACATCTGCGAGTGCTGTACCGAGCGTGCCCACGCGATCATCCACGAGGGAGACCCGCCCCCGGCGCAGGGTTCGGCTTGGCGGCGCGTGACAGCGCAGCTTC
>JBHHXQ010000409.1:0-2552 GCA_046757105.1 Candidatus Krumholzibacteriia bacterium | reverse complement strand
GGGATGACGATGGGCTCGGGGACTGCCAGGCCGCGCTCGCGCAGCGCGCGTGCGAGGCGCACCCACACGTGCCGCCGCACCCGCGTGTCGGTGATCACGACCCACGGGCGTTCCTCCCGGGCGAGCCAGGAGCCGACGAGCGACTCGCCAGCCGTCCGGATGAGGATCGGGTACGCATCGGCGCCGAGTCGGACCGGGACACGCAAGCGCAGCTCGTTCACGTGGACTCCCCGAGACGAAAGGTTGCGGCGAGCGCCCGAAGCTCGCGCATCCATGGATGCTTGTCGCGTCCCGGGGCGAAGAGCAACCCCTGGACACCGTAGAGCCGGCGACGGCGCCCATCGTAGACGAAGTGCGTCACGAACGGCCCGCCGGCCACCTGACTGGTATTCTGCCACACGCCGGTGAGCTGCAGCGCCGTGTACGGTCCCAGGCTCGAGCGCTCGAACACGTTGCGATCCTCGACGAGCGTGTCGCCGTGCAGGCGCCGCATGACATCGCGCTGCAGCCCGAGGACGAACTTCTCGTCTGTTGCCTGCAGGGAGTCGACCGGATCCGTCCAGAAGACGCTGACGATGCGCGAGGGCGAATCGCGCACCAGCTCCACCGCGTCGAGCCACCCCTTCGAGGGCGCGGCGACCCGATAGGTCGAGGGCACGAGGATCTCGAAGCCGTAGCGTGCAGCAAAGTGCTCGGCTTCCGGAGACGCTGCGGACGCGCGGCGCAGATCACGTGTGGTGCGCTCGATGGCGCTGCGCTCGAGAGCGTCGCGCAGATCCGCACCGACGATCGCGAGCAGCGAGTCCAGCGCCCCCCGGCGCACCGCCGCGAGCACCACGACCACCTGACCGCGGGCGTAGACATCCGGATACAGGAACCATCCCGCACCCCGGGAACGGATCCGGGCCTGGTCCTCGCCGGGCATGATCCTGCGGACCTGCTTGGCGACCGGGCCCGAGGCATCCAGGAGCGTGGCGAGGAGAAGATTCCGGGCGTCCTCGGAGTCGGCGAGGCGGCTCTCGGGCAGGCGTCTGACGTGGAACGGGCTCTCGTCCTGGCTCAGGGGGCGAATGCGGGATTCGAGAGCACTCTGCAGGGAGTCGAGCACCCAGTCGTCGCCTCCGGTGACGGCGGCGACATCGGAGTAGGAGCCGATCGCCGGTCTCTGGGTGCTCTCGGTGCAGCCCCCGAGCGCCGCTGCGATCGGCACGGCCAGCAGGGCCGGTGCGAGTCGCGAGGCATGGATGGTGCGCACGGTCCGGCAGTCTACGGCGGCGGCGCGCGGCCGGAAAGTCCGGAACCTAGCGGGCCGGTGCGAGCACGCCGCGGCTCGAGTCCGGCTTCACCTCACCCAGGATGGAGGGGGCGGCCGCCTGGACGTCCTGGGGTCCGAGAGGGACGCCGGCAGACGTGGGTACCAGGCGTGGCCAGCCGGCACTCGGGAGGCCGTGATCCTGGATCCTGGCGGGACGCCTGGCAGCGTCCGCGGGCGGCGCGATCTGCCCCGCCATGGACTGCTCCGGGGCGGGCTGCCAGAACACCGTGAGCCCCACCCCCAGGACGACGGCGGCGGCCGCCGCTGCCGTGGCCGCGAACTGCAGCGTCCAGCGCCGGCTCCGGCGGATCTGTGGCCCGGCCACCGCCGCGGCCAGGCGCTCCTTGTCGACCCTGGACAGCCGCAACCGCAGCCTCCAGTCGAAGTTCTCCGAAGGCCGTGCCTCGGGCAGCTGGCGCAGCCACTGGACGGCCAAGCTGTTCTTGCTGGCCAGGATTGTACATCTGTTGCAGGTGGCCAGGTGCGCTTCCAGTGCCGCCTGCTGCTCCCGGGATTGCTCCGCGTCGTGATACTCCAACACGTGCTTCTTCGCAGTGCGGCAGTTCATGCGGATCGCTCTCCTTGTTCTCCCGTCAGGGCGGGACATTCCAGCCAATCGAGGCGGTCGGCGCACTCCGCCTCTGGGTTCTCACGTGCTTCCCAGAGCCCGCTTCAACAGCGGCTCCATGATCTCTCTGAAGTGGCCGCGGCCACGGTTGATGCGCGATCGCACCGTGCCCAGCTTGAGACCGGTGACGATGGCGATTTCCTCGTACGTGAAGTGGTTGATTTCGCGCAGGACGAAGGCCTCGCGGTACTTGGGCGGAATACGTTCGATTCCCTCTGCAACCAGCCGGTGGATCTCGTTCTTCTCGAGGACGCGATCGGGACGGTCCGAATCGTCGGGAAGATCGACGGCTCCGCGGTCGTCCTCGTCGTCGTCACCACGGCCCCACGAGATCGAGAAGAACTTCGGGCTGCTCTTCAGCTTGCGGATCCGGTTGCGCACCAGATTCGTCGCGATCGTGTAGAGCCAGGTGGAGAACTTTGCGATCGTGCGGTACTTGTCGGCGTTCACGTAGGCGCGCACCAGGGTCTCCTGGGTCACCTCCTCGGCCTCGCTCGGATCCCGAAGCAATCGCAGGAGGTAGTTGTAGAGTCGCACCTTGTGCCGCTGCACCAGGACCTCGAAGGCGGCCTTGCGACCCTGAGCCACGGTCTCGATGAGCTGCTCGTC
>JBHHXQ010000408.1:0-2586 GCA_046757105.1 Candidatus Krumholzibacteriia bacterium | reverse complement strand
CCGGGCTCTGTGCTGGCTCATCGTAGCCTGCGCTCCAGTCCGATCCGCACGATCCGGTCGTCGAGGATTCCCAGGACCGGGCCCTCCGAGTGGGCGGTACTCAGCTCGACCTCGACGAGATTCGCACCGAAGCTGCGGCGCAACAGAGCCGTGAGGTCCCAGGCGTGCTGGGGGCCGTTCTCCAGGTCCTGGCGCGACACACCCACGCGCACCTGCAGCTCCGAGCCGCCGCGCTCGAAGTGCATCAGCGTGCCGTGCGCGTTCCAGAACTCCAACCGCTTCCCTTCATTGAAGCGCGTCCAGCCGAAGGCCGCCGTCGCCGCCACCCGCAGCGTGCGGCGAGCGCTGTGTCGCAAGGTGACGCTGCCGATCTGACGTTCGGTCCGGATGTCCTGCTGGCGCCGGTCTTCCCGACTCCAGTCGGCGCTCAGCGAATGGTGCCCGTACGCCACGCCGCCGCGCCAGAAGCGCCCGCTGGCCGCTCCGGTGGTCACCAGCCCCGAGGTGCGCCGCGGGTGTGTCCGTCCCCAGGAATAATACGGACGCAGTCGGAACGGAAACAGCAGGCTCGTCCGCTGGGCGATTTCCCGGCGGCCGCCGCGGCCGCTCTCCTGCACGCGGTATCGGTAAGAGAGCCGCACCCTCGATCTGGGGGCGATGTGACCGCTCGGTTCGCGGACCAGGACGGTCTGTCTGCCCTGGACGAGGACGTGGTAGTCGCGTCCTGCCGCGAACGGCACCTGCCCCAGCGAGTCCAGCATCGTGATGCTGGCGGGGTCCACGTCGAGCTCGGGAAGGATCAGAAGGTCCTCGGACGAGAACTGCATCTCCAGGAGCGTCACCCGCTGGTCGGTCACCCCGAGATCCGTGTTCTGCCGCACCTCGGTCAGATCGAGGCCGTACGTGAAGATCCCCGCCGGGGTTCTCTTGCGGTAGTCGAGGTCGAGCTCCCACTCGCGGCGATCGATGCGGCCGTCCTCGAGGTCTTCGCGCAGGACTCGGGCGGCCGCGCGGCTCTCGAGGCTCTCGTAGAGCTGGTGCCGCATGGACACGGTCGCCTGACGCCGGTGCGTGGATTCGTCGGGCAGGCCGAAGCGCTGGTACTCCAGCTCGGTCTGTGCCTCGAGGCTGGAGAAGATGATGTGGCTCAGCCGGGCGTTGGCGCGCAACGTCTCGAGGCGGCTCTGCAGGTCCTGTGAGAGCCAGCCGAAGCTGGAGTTCCACAGCGTTCGGCCGCCGCGCACGTTGTACACGGCGTCCAGGCGCTGCGTTCTCGACTCCAGGTTGGACGTGAGGCTCTCGAAGGACGAGCGGCCGTAGCTCAGGCGGGCCGACGTGTGTCGGGTCACGTTCGAGGTCTCCGCTCCGAAGTCGGCGCGTTTCTCGAGCGCATTCAGGCTTCCCAGAGCTTCGTAGCGCTCCCGGTTCCACTGCATCTGCAGCGGCCAGCTGCGCCGCCGCCAGCGCAGCTGCACGACCCTGGTGTTGCGGATGTGGTCCTGGTCCCCCAGGGAACGGGCGCGCACCCGGGTGCGCAGGCGGCGCATCGACAGGAAGCCCGTCCACGAGTGCATGGGAAGCGCGCGAGCGGTCACCTGGTAGGTGTCGAAGTGGAGGTCGCGCGACAGATCCGCCGTCCGGCGTCCCTGACTGCGGTCGAATGCGGTCGAGGCCAGGCGACCCTCGAGCGTGAAGCGCAGGAAGCGCGGGTGGTACACGAAGCCCGATTGGCCCAGCGTGATCCCGCGGGTCCAGGAACGCTTCCAGTAGCTGCTGCGCTCGTCGGGCGCCTCGTTCTCGCGGTTCAGATAGTCGAAGCGCGTATCGAGGCGGATTCCGAGGTGTCCGAACGACAGCGGCGTCGTGCCGCCGTGCTGTGCCGAGGCACGCCACGGGAGCAGCAGCGCCATCAGCAGGAGCGGGGTCGCAGCCCCCCGGAGGCACCTGGCCCGGCCCGTGGCGTGTGACCTCGAGTTCATGCCGGACCCCCCTCGGCCTGCGCGCACCCGTACCGCGAACCGGTCGGGTCAGGCGCGCGCAGCCGGGTGTCGTCCCAGGCGGGCGCGGGTCCTCCATGGGCGCCGTGGCAGCTTGTGCACGCGCCGCCGGCGGGGTCGGCGTGAGCCGGAGTGCCGCGCAGGCGCTTGAGATCGTGGCAGCGCAGGCACAGCGCTCGAGTGGGTTCCGCACGGAGCAGGAAGGGTTGTGTCGATCGATGCGGGCTGTGGCACGTGGTGCAGTTCCCGGAGGACACCGGCCCATGCAGCCACTCGTAGGTCTCGGAGAGAGCCTCCGGGGTCATGTCGTCGTGGCACTCCACGCAGAGCTCGCGTACGGGCATGACGAGCGAGACGTTTCCCGAGAAGCGCCTCGACGGCCGCGTCTGGTGGCACACGGAGCACTCGCCCTCCTCGAACGGGGGGTGCAGCTGAGTTGCGACTCCGGGGATCTCCCTTCCCCACCCTCGGGCTCGCCCGAGCGCGGCCGTCCGCCCGGCGGGACGCGCCGCCCTGTCGTTCTGCGCCTGCACCGAGTCCGGATGCGGGACCCCATCGACGAAGATGGGAAACACCCGATGCCGTCCCT
>JBHHXQ010000407.1:0-2592 GCA_046757105.1 Candidatus Krumholzibacteriia bacterium | reverse complement strand
GAACCAGGACGGTGTGTCGGGTCGCATGTAGTACTGCACTCCGACGTGCGGGTAGACGAGACCGAAAGCCACGTTGCCAGCATAGAAGAAGAAGGACCTCCCAGTGTAGTGGAACTGCTTCTGGTTCGAGGCCGCGTACCCGACCTTCACGTCCATCTGGAAGCCGGCGAGCTGCTGGTCGATGGTGGCGAACAGCCTTCCCCCACCGCGCGGCGTGGGGCTTTACAGGAAGATCCCGCGAAGGTCCGCACGGGGGTCGAGCCGGACGAAGCGCTCGACGAACGTCTCGGGCCGCGGTTCGCCGGACGCGTTGAACGAGGGCCGTTTGGGCTTGGCCCTGACGCGCGGTGCATGTTCGACGGATGACCCCACGACCGGCTCGAGCGCCGGCCGCGGGTCATCCGTCCTCACGCCTCTCCGGCGGTGCACACCCGGAGGGTTTGCGCCACCGTTCGTGCGAGCTGCGTTCAGGCGCCCTGGGAGGGGGTGGCCTGGATCGCCGGCGCGACGACGTCGCGAGCGAACTGCGCGAAGGTGGTGGGCGTGGTGCTTTCCGCGCTGCGCGGCTGCTCGGTCGCGAGCCAGCCGCTTCCCAGGCCGGCGTAAAGCTCGACGAGCAGGCCGGCGACGCCTCCGCTCATCCCCAGTCCCGTCATGGCCTCGAGCGCCTGGTCCGGGGTCACCTCCACGTGCTTGACCTGGCGCCCTGCCACCTCGCTGATGGCCCTGGCCGCCTCGTCGAAGCTCAGGTCGGCGGCTCCGTGCAGCTCGAGGACGCGCTTGCCCTGCCAGGTGTCGTCCGTGATGACCTTCGCGGCGGCCACGGCGATGTCCTGCGTCGCGATCATCGGAATGCGCACCGAGCCCGGCACGGGCAGGAACACCGCACCTGCCTGCTGGATCCCCCCGACCGCGCTCAAGAAGTTTTCCATGAAGTACGCGGCGCGTAGGTGCGTCACATGCGCATCGGTCGCGTTCAGGATGCCCTCCGCATCGTACAGACCGTTCACGGGGCCGACCTTCTCGCTGCGATGCGCCCCCACGCTCGACAGGTGAACGACGCGGGGAATCCGGTTCTCTCGCACCACCGCGGCCGCAATCCGGGCCAGGCGGTTGAAGTTGCCGCGCAGATCCTGCGCGCCGGGATCCGGCGGTGCCAGCCAGAAGAGGACATCGACTCCCTGGGTGGCACCCTGCACGAACTTGTCGTCGTACAAGTCACCCTCCACGACCACGGCGCCGCGCTTCTGCTCTTCGGCCAGGCGTTCCGGCTTGCGCGCCAGCAGCACCAGCTCGTGACCGCCCTGATCCTGCAGGATCCCGACGAGCTTGCGTCCGATGTTCCCGGTGGGTGTGGTGACTGCGATCTTCATGGTCCTATCCTTTCACGCTGGGGGGCTTTTCTCCGATTGTCGCGAGAGCGTCCTCCGCAGTGGAGGGTTTTTCATGATCCGCGAGAGCTCTTCCTCTCGTGGAGGAGCCGGGTCTCCTCCTTCGGTCGTGGGAGCCTTCGAGAGCCTTCCCTCGTCGAGAGCTTCCCCACCGCTGGAGGAGGAGGTGGTCGAGAGGCTCTTCCGCCGATTCAGTCCAGCCTTTCGAGCATCGAGGTCTGGTAGGGCCTGAGGGCCTCTCCGCCCTGGACCCTGGCGATGAGGTCCGGGTTGGCGATGAAGGGCCGGCCGATGGCCACCAGGTCGAAGGCCCCGTTCAGGATCGCCGCTGCTGCCTTGTCCGGAGTGTAGCCGCCGTTGCCGATCAGGGTACCCTCATAGTTCCTGCGCAGGAAGTGGTTGGCGGAGCCCCCGAGATCCTCGAAGTGCTGCCCGCCATCGAAGACGGCGGTGTGCACATAGGCGAGGCGACGCTCGTCGAGTCGTGCCAGCAGGTGACGGAACACCGCCGGGTCGGCCGGATCCGGCTCCATGTGGAAGTAGGCGCCGGGAGACAGGCGAATCCCGACGCGCTCGTGTCCGATCCGCTGGGCCACCGCATCGACGACATCGAGCGCGAAGCGGGCCATGCTCTCCGGCGATCCACCGTAGGCGTCGTGGCGCCGATTCGTGTGGTGGTGCAGGAACTGGTCGATCAGATAGCCGTTGCCGCCGTGCACCTCGACGCCGTCGAAGTGCGCAGCGCGGGCATTCTCCGCGGCTCGTGCGAATGCCTCCACGAGCGAAGGAATCTCGTCGAGGCGCAGCTCCCGCGGCGTTCCGTACTCGAGATCACCCCGCGGCACGCGCCCGCTCAGCGGCACTGCCGACGGAGCAATCGGCAGCTCGCCGTTCAGGTAGATGGGATGCGAGACGCGGCCGACGTGCCAGATCTGCACGAAGATCTTCCCGCCGCGCTCGTGCACCTGATCGGTGACCCGCCGCCATCCCAGCACCTGCGCTGCGTCGTAGATTCCGGGTGTGTTCGGATAGCCCTGACCATCCGGCCGCACGATGGTGGCCTCGGTGACGATGAGCCCGGCATCGGCGCGACGCGCATAGTACGCCGCCATCTCCGGCGTCGGCACCAGAGCATCGTCCGCCATGCTCCGGGTCATCGGCGCCATCACGACGCGGTTCTGCAGCGCCAGGCCGAGCAGCG
>JBHHXQ010000406.1:0-2606 GCA_046757105.1 Candidatus Krumholzibacteriia bacterium | reverse complement strand
CAGGTAGATGCTCAGATCCGGGACGCCCTTGGGGACCGGAAACCAGCCCGAGAGAAAGCGTGTCCAGTACACGCACAGGAACGCGCACTCCAGGACCAGCAAGTCGGTGATCAGCAGGATGCTCGGCAGGATGAGCGAGGTGTTGCGGACGCGCAGGCCGCTCGGCACCGCTGGCGAGTGCTGCCGCACTTCCGGGCGAGGTGCCACCGCCCCGGCTTGCGGCTGCGCCGCCGGGGAGGTTCGTTCGCCCTGCTCGCGCGTCACCGCAGGCCTGGTCTCCGCACTCATGTCGCCGTTTCCTTCTCCAACAGCTTCAGGTAATCGCCCAGGGCCTCGTTCCAGGGTCGCGGCAGCGGCAGACCGCTCAATCGATAGTGCCACGCATCCAGCACCGAGTTTCGCGGACGCGTGGCCGGGCGCGGAAACTCCTCGCTCCGGCACGCCTGCACGCGGCAGCCCGTCCGCAGCCGCGCTTCGACTGCGCGGGCAAGCTCGTACCACGAGCAGGTACCGGTGTTCGTGATGTGATAGACGCCGTACAGCCCCGAGTCGACGAGCGCCCGCAGCGCCACCGCGAGATCCAACGTGTACGTCGGCGAGCCCACCTGATCGTCGACCACGCGCAACTCGTCCTTGCGCGGCAGCAGTTCCGACATCGTGCGCACGAAGTTAGTGCCCCCAGGCCCGTAGAGCCAGCTGGTCCGCACGACCCAGCTGCGCCGCACGTGCCTCAGGACGTGCTCCTCGCCGATGCGTTTGGAGCGCCCGTAGACGTTGAGCGGAGCGATCGGATCGTCTTCGCGGTACGGACCCTCCTTGCTGCCGTCGAAGACGTAGTCCGTGCTGATGTAGCACAGAGCCGCGTCACAGTCCTGTGTGGCCAGCGCCACGTTGCGGGTGGCAAAGGCGTTCTCGCGCATCGCGCGCTCCGGATCGGACTCGCAGCCGTCCACGTCGGTCCAGGCGGCACAGTGCACGACGACGTGCGGCGCCAGCGCCGCGATCCATTGCAGCGTGCAGCGCGGGTCGGCCAGATCGCAGTCCGAACGCCGCATGCGCAGGACCTCGTGGTGCCGGCCGAACTCGTCGACCACCGAGCGCCCCAACATACCGTCGGCACCGGTCACGACGACGCGGACCCTGCCGCGCGTCCGGTTCCCTGATGAAGCCTTGCTCACGATACTCGTACCTCAGAACAGTTCGATCTCACTGTTGTCTCCCACCATGAACTTGTAGGCCTTGGGACGCAGATCGCCGCGCACCAGCCGCACGTTGCGGCCGACCAGGCTGCTCTCGATGCGCGAGCCGATGCCGATGATGTGCGAGGACTCGAGCACGATGCTGTGCTCGATCTCACTGTCCTCGATGACGCAGCTGCCGGCGATCGAGGTGAACGGACCGACGTAGCTCGAGCGGACCACCGTGCCGTCCCCGACGATGAGCGGCCCCCGAAGCACGCTGGACTCCACACGAGCACCCTTCTCGAGAACGACTTGTCCCTCGACCTGCGAGGCTTCGTCCACGCTGCCCTCGACGCGCCGCCGCAGCCCCGAGAGCACGATGCGATTGGCCTCCAGCATGTCCTCGAGCTTGCCAGTGTCCTTCCACCACCCCTGGATGACGTGCGAGCGCACACTGCGCCCCCGGTCGATGAGGTGCTGAATGGCGTCGGTGATCTCGAGCTCGCCGCGCGCGCTCGGACGGATCGCGTTCACGACCTCGAACACCGTCTGGTTGAACATGTAGACCCCGACCAGCGCCAGGTCGCTCTTCGGCTTCTTCGGCTTCTCCTCGAGTCGCACGACCCGGCCGCTGCTGTCGAGTTCGGCCACCCCGAAGGCACTCGGATTCGGGACGTGTGCCAGGAGGATCTGCGCATCGCATTCGGCTCTTTCGAACTCGTGCACGAGCTCGGTGATGCCGTCCGGGATCAGGTTGTCCCCGAGGTACATCACGAATGGCGAGTCTCCCAGGTAGTCCTGGGACACCTTCACGGCGTGCGCCAGGCCAAGCGGCGCTTCCTGCTGGATGTAATCGACCCGCAGGCCGAAACTCGAACCGTCCCCCACGGCGTCGCGGATCTCGCGATGCGTCTCCCCCACGACGATGCCGATCTCCTCGATCCCGGCGGCGCGCACCGCATCCAGGCCGTAGAACAGGATGGGCCGATTGGCCACGGGAACCAGCTGCTTGGCGCTCGTGTGCGTGATGGGCCGCAGCCGCGTGCCCTTGCCACCACTGAGAATCAGCGCTTTGATGGTCGCTCCTCCTCGCGGCGCTCCGGCCGTTTCTGTTCGTTGGCAACGCCACGCCGCTGCCATCGTCGTTCAGTTGGTCAACGCCACGACCGAGATGACGAGCGCCGAGACGTTGGTCACGATGGCGAGCGCGCCGGCGATCTTCCCGGCCGTGCTCCTGCCGACGTGGATGGTATCGCCGCGCTGCACGGGGTCGCCACGCCGGACGCCGCGCCTCTCGCCGTCCGCGGTCAGGACCGCGGCGTGGTCCCGGTTGCCGCCGCCCGTCACACCCCCCGCCTCGCCCAGGTAGTCGCCCACGGTCCAATCCGCCCGGTACACGTACCGCCCGGGGCGGGCGACGAGACC
>JBHHXQ010000405.1:0-2624 GCA_046757105.1 Candidatus Krumholzibacteriia bacterium | reverse complement strand
GACTACGGATCAGGAGGTTGGGGGTTCGACTCCTCCTGGGCGCGCCAGCTTCGAGACGGGCCGGCAGTTGCCGGCCCGTCTTGTTTCCGTCGGCAGGCAACTGCCGGTCCGGCTCGCTCCGTCGGCCCGAGTGGGTCCAGGCACGGAGTCGGGGCGGCCCCGACTGCCCCGGCAACAAGGATGACGATTTGAGCGACACGTGGCGGGAGAAGATCCGCGAGCTGGCGGAGGACCACCGCTCGCCTTCGAGCGCACTGGCGTCGCGCGCCGCGGATCTGCTGCAGGACGTGGCGCAGGAGGAACCTGCGCTTCTCGCCGAGGCGGCGCGCGGCGTGGTCCTGGCGCAGCCATCGATGGCGGCTCTCGCCAGCGTCGCCAATGTGGTGCTGCGTGCCGTCGAGACGCTCGGGCTCTCGTCGGTGCCGAGGACACTGGAAGCGCTGCAGAAGGGAATGGCCGCGGATCGCCACGCCGCGGCGCAGGAGCTGTGCGAGCGTGTGGGCTCTCCCGTGCGCGTGGTGTCCACGTCGGCGAGCGCCGCAGTCGTGGTGGCGATCCAGGCTCTGAGCCGGAACGATCTTCTGACCGGAGTCGTGTGTGGTGAATCACGACCGCTCCTCGAGGGCACGGCGCTGGCGCGCTGGCTCGTCGAGCAGGGCTACGACACCACACTGGTCACCGACGCGGGGCTCTGTGACCACATCGGACCCGGCAGCATCCTGGTCGTCGGGACCGACGCGATCCTGCCGCGGCACGTCGTGAACAAGATGGGAACCCGTGTGTATGCGACCTGGGCGCGACTGTCCGGCGTGCCGTCCTACGTCCTGGCTTCCAGGGACAAGGTGTATCCGCCCGGGCTCCAGCCCTGCTTCGAGAATCCGGTTCGTCCGGCCGACGAGCTGGCCCAGCATCCACCGGCTGCGATGCACGTGGACAACCGGGCCATCGACCTCACCGAGCGGCGGGTCTGGACCGACGTGCTGGTCGGCGGGATCCCCGTCGAGGTGGCCGAGTCGCGCGGCGATCACGCCCTGGCCCAGGGCCTGCGACAGCTCGTGCCCACCGAATCCTGAGCCGGCCGGTCGGGACCTGCTCGCCGGCCTGTTCCGCCGAACGGCGATCGGCCGTGGTCGGCTGCCCCTGGTGGCCGATGGCACGCATCTTGGAACCGCCGTGCCACGGCCAACCGGAGAATCTTCGGTCTGTGCGAATGGTCGGAGCCGGGCCGAGGCCCCGTCGTGGACCGTCACCTCGTGGCCGGTGTGGCGCGGGGAACCGTTCGCAGCTGCTCTGTGTGGGGTGTCGGGAACCCGGCGATCGCCCGCCCGGGTGTTCCGGTGCCGTGACCGGGCTGTCGCAGCAGGCCCGGGGAGCCGCTGGGCGGCCTGGAGAGGCCGTCCACGCGGTCGAATCCCGTTGCCGGAGAGGGTTCGCTCGCGTAGAGTTTCGTATTGGAGCCATCCCTCGAAGCCACACTTCGCCTGAGCTGCTGTGCCGGTATGTCGGGCATGCCATGCGGCATGCGCGGGACAGTGTCGCCAGCGCGTGGGCTCGGGGAGCAGCTTCCGCCTGTCGCCGAAGAAGGGATCCTTCCATGCAGGTCCGAGTGCGGAGGGGAAGCCTCGCGCGCATGCGGTCGCATCTCTTTTGCCTGCCTCTCTTCGAGGGCGAGGGCGTGAAGAAGGGACCCCTGGGCGAGCTGGATGCGGCCTGCGGAGGCTTGCTGTCGGCGGTCCTGCGCTGCGGCGATTTCGCGGGCAAGCTCTGGAGTGAGGTCACCCTGTACAATCCGAGCTCCTCGGGGCCACGGCGCATCATGCTCCTCGGTGTCGGCAAGGAAGGTGATCTCGACCTCGAGCGTATGCGTCAGGCCGCGTCGCGCGCCGTCAAGCGCGCCGTCGAGCTGCGCGCCACCGACGCAGGCATCCTCTTCCCGGCTTCCAGCTCCTACGGCGACCGCAACATCGCACAGGCGCTCACCGAAGGCAGCCTGCTCGGCGACTACAAGTTCGACAAGTACCGTAGCAACTCCGCCAGCAACACCCGCGATCTGAACACCATGACGTTGGTGGCCGTGCGCGCGATCGACCGCAGGGCCGCCGCGGAGGGCATCGAGGGCGGCACCATCCTGTCCGACGTGGTCCGCAAGGTGCGCGACATGGTGAACGCCCCTGCCAACGAGCTCACTCCAGCCGAGATGGCGGACCGGGCGGTCACTTCCGCGAAGGAGTACGGGTACAAGGCGAAGGTTCTCGAGCGGCGCGAGATGGAGCGTCTCGGGATGAGTGGCCTGCTGGCCGTTTCTTCGGGCAGCCACCAGCCACCGAAGTTCATCGTGCTCGAGTACGACGGGGCAACGCCGCGCGCGCCGCGACACGTGCTCGTGGGCAAGGGGCTCACGTTCGATTCGGGCGGCATCTGCATCAAGCCGGCGCCGAAGATGGACGAGATGAAGGGCGACATGGGCGGTGGTGCGGCGGTTCTGGGGGCCGTCGAGGCCGCCGCACGGCTGGGACTGCCCGTGCGCGTGGTCGGTCTCGTGCCGGCGGCGGAGAACCTGCTCGGGGGCAGCGCCTACCGTCCCGGCGACATCCTGCGCATGATGAACGGCAAGACGGTGATGA
>JBHHXQ010000404.1:0-2637 GCA_046757105.1 Candidatus Krumholzibacteriia bacterium | reverse complement strand
CTAGCTATCAGGGGCGAGTCGCGTGGTATCCGTTGCGTTATGTGGGTCCGATTCTGCTCGAGGTGAATGCCCGGGGTGGACCGGGCGCGCGGTTCCCTCTCTTCGTCGAGATCCTCTTCGTGGACCAGCACCCTCCCGACACAGGCTGGTGTGACGGACCCGCCGGCGTTGTCCTGACGGCCCACGGGACCACGGACTGTAACGCCTGGGAAACCGCCGGACCTCTCGACCTCTCATACTGGATAGACATCGGTGATCCCTACGTCGTACGAGTGAACTTCATCCTGGAAGCGCGCTCGTGGGTTTCAAGCCCGGCGCTGGGATGCATCAGGGTCCGACCCGATTCAACAACAGCGCTCGAAACGCCAACGTGGAGCGTTGTCAAGGGGCTCTACCGGTAGGAGGAATCGTGACGAGCGTGGGGAGAAGGCTTCTGGTGGGTCTTGCTGTCGCTTTCACATTCTGCTCCGGGAGTTCGGCGATCGCGCAGCCATCGGAGGATGACAGTTGTTTCGAGGAAGGTACCTATTGCAGCGAGTCGTCGCTCGACACTCTGGTCGTTGATGAGAGCCTTCAATGTGGAGTGGTGTTCTTCCAGGTTACGGGACGGTTGGCGACCCCCCTGCTCGTCAATCGGGGCCAATCACGATCTCGGTTCTCACGATGTCACCATACGTCAATACGACCTATCCGCTCTTCGTTGGGATATCGCCGCGTTCCAATACGCAAGACCTCGGGTGCACGACTCGTCTTGCGATGAACCTGACTCTCGTTGCCCAAGGATTGCCCCTGCAATGCGGTGGTGTATGGGAAACCCTGGGCCCTATCGATCTGTCCCGGCTCGGCGCTCCGCTCGGAGCGACGTACCACGTCCAGCTCGAGGGCTACCGTGACCTTTTTGGCGGATTCAGCTCTGCAAGGATCGCTTGCCTACGCGTGACGACCGAGCAGCAAGGGTCATCTGTGGGCGAGCTCGCCTGGAGCCGCGTGAAGTCTCTCTACAAGTAGTGCGCTGCCTCATCCCGTTCGTCGAGGCGCTCGAGGAGGGGCGGGATCTCGGAGAGCTTGCGGATCGCGTGCGCGGCGGGCGGCGCGCCGGGATGTCCCTCGGGATCGAGATACAGCGCGGTGAGCCCAGCGTCCAGTGCGCCCTGCACGTCTCCGGTCAGGCTGTCGCCCACGTGGACGGAGCGCCCGGCGGTTGCTCCTGCGCGCAGTAATGCGTCCTCGAAGAGCCGTGTGTCCGGCTTCGAGTAACCGGTCCGGAAGGACAGGCACACCACGTCGAAGTAGTGGTCGATCCCGAACGCGGCGAGCACGTCGTAGAGACGCGAGTCCATGCCCGAGATGATGCCGAGCCGGCGGCCCTGCGCGAGCAGAGTCTCGAGCGTTTCCGGTGCCTCGGGCACGAACTCCCAGGCGTCGCGTTTCCGGAAGGTTTCGAACACCTCGTCGAAGAAGCCCTCGAAGCCGGGAAACGGACCGAACCGCTCCATGGCGCGCCAGGCCACCTGGCGCCACCAGTCGCGCTCCCGGGTCCGGATCTGGTCTTCGGCGAGCCCGGGAGCGACGTCCTGAGGAACCGCAGGCAGTGCCGCCTGAAAGCTCTGCTCGATCTCGTCGCTCGGAGCCTCGAGACCGTGCAGCGCGGCCAGGCGGGCATAGATGTCTCCCACGCAGCCACGCACGCGCACCAACGTGTCCGTCGCATCGAAGAAGACGTGTTGCAGCCTCCGCGTCATGGGGACAGAGGATAGCGGACGACTGCCCCGGACGGGACACCCGCGCTCCACGCGGTACACGTCGCCGGCTGGTCGTCGCACCGCCAAGCCTGCGAGCGCCCGCGGGGCTGGGTGCGCAACCCCTTGACGCGGCGGGCGCTCCCGGAGTCGCGCCAGGTTCCACGGAAGCCCCGGGGACGCTGGCACCGCAGTTGCCCCCTCCGGGTCAGCCGGCCGGAAGCAGCACCAGTGAAGCGCCGCGAGCCGACGCCAGGCTCGGCAGGATGCAGGCAGGCCCGCCGTTCCGGCGTGTACGTGCTGAGCGTCGTGGTCCTCGATGGCGGTTTCCTGAGGGGCGCTCTTCCGGCTTCGCAGCGGATCCCGGGGTGGACGACCTGATCGAAGCGCGGTGCATTGAGGCAGGAGTCCCCCCGCGGATCCATGCGCGACCCCACGCTCCGAGTGTGGGGTGCGGCCGGCGGCGGTCTGCGGTATGCTCTGGGGGAACGCTCCTGCCGGTGAGCTCTCTCCGGGGTGGTCGGATCATGGACCGTCTCGAGTCGATTGTCGTCGCAGTGGATTTCTCCGAGTGCTCCGCCAGCGCGTTGGCGCAGGCCGCGCGCATGGCGCGCGACACCGGTGCCACACTCCACGTCTTGCACGTTCTCGAGTCTCTGGTGATGACCGATGCGATAGCGGGGATCGCCACCTCGGAGGAGGCGCTGCGCGCTCTCGTCGTCTCGGAGACCGAGAAGAAGCTCCGGAGCTTGTTGCCTGACGCCGAGCGTCCGGAGAACCTGCAGGTCGACGTCCGGGTCGGCTCGCCGATCGCCGACGTGCTCGACAAGGTGCGCGAAGTGTCGGCAGACCTGCTGGTGCTCGGCGCGCAGGGTGCGTGCGGCACGCGCAAGCGTCT
>JBHHXQ010000403.1:0-2662 GCA_046757105.1 Candidatus Krumholzibacteriia bacterium | reverse complement strand
GGCGGCGTCGGCCGCAGGTCGAGCAGGTCGTCCAGATAGACGGCCGTGTGGGCGCGCTCGAGGTCTGCGCGGCTGGCCGGCTCGGGCTCCCGCACCTGGGCCTCGGAGATCACCTCCTCGGCGAGCAGGCGCTCGAGCACCAGCCGGAACTTCTCCGTGGGAAAAGGGTGTGCACCGATGTCGCACTCGTACCGGGGCGCGTGGACCACGTGCAGCATGTCCGGAACATAGCATCGGCGGGTCTCCGGGGCCAGCTTGACGCAGCGCTCCGGCTCCCCGTATTCTCGCCGGTGGCTTCATTCCAGTCGCCCCGGGCCCGGAGGCGGCGGATTCCCAAGACACCTGGTGGGGTGCGTTGCACTTCTTGCTATTCAGAAGGGATCCGGTGACGCATGCGTAGCGCGAGGAATTGTCGGGAGGGTCGGGTGCGTTCGAGACGGTACGGTTGGCACTCGCTGTATGGGCTCCTGCTCGTTGCGCTGCTGGTGGCATTTCGACCGGCGGTGGGTGGTGCGGAGACGGACGTGGACTTCGTGGATCTCCGCGAGCGTCTCGAGGTGGAGCGCTCGGCGCTCCGCAGCACCATCGAGTCGTACGTGCGCGCCCGTGAGGTGATGGAGTTTCCGGACGACGCGCCTGGAACCGTCTTCCGGAAGTATCTGTCGGCGGCGCTGAAGGTGGCGAAGGCCAAGGCGGACTTCCCCGAGGTCCACGCGAGGATGCGCGGCTTCGACGGGCGTTTCGAGCCGACCGACGAGGTGCAGCGGAAGGCGCTCGGCGTCTTTCTCGGCGACTACCTGCAGGTCCGCTACGGTGACGATCTGGTGCGCGAACTCCGCACCCTCGTCGGCTTCGAGACGTACCACACCATCATCGAGCCCAATCCGGACAACCTGCAGTTCCACAAGGCCTTCCGCTTCCTGAGCGGGCTGGCGCAGAACCTCGGACTGGAAGTCCGGAACCACGGCAACGAGACCCTCGAGATCACGCTGCCCGGCGGCGCGGCCGCGGCACAGGCGGCGCCGGTCGCGATGTTCACCCACATCGACGTCATGCGACCCGTCGCGTACAAGTGGGATACGGACACCAGGCCGTTCGAGCTCAAGTGGAAGGACGGGCGCTGGGTCGGGCTCGGCGTGTACGGCGACAAGGGGCCGGTGATCCTCAACCTCTTCGCCCTGCGAGTGCTGCGTGATGCCAACCTGAGGCTCGCCCGGCCCATCGTGCTCCTGGTGGGGAGCACCGCCAACGTCACCGAGGCCAGCGTCGCAACCAGCCTCGGGAAGATGTCGCGAAAGCCGGCGCTGGTGCTGGCCGCCGACGGCTACTTCCCGTACTCCACCGGTGAGATGGGGAACCTGGTCGCGCGCGTCTCTTCCTCCAAGGGCATGAAGACGCTCCAGGGCCTCGAGCCGGCGATGTTCTACATCTACAAGATGTCGTGCACGGCTTCCCTGAACGCCGTCCCCGCCGAGACCCGCGTGTGGGTTCTCTACGAACCCCCGACCGAGTCCCTCAACCCGAATCTCGACATGCTCAACAAATGGCGCCCGATCGTCGAAGGCTACCAGGCGACGGTTCCGGTGACGCGCTACGGCACCTACGTGCAGGAGGACACGCTGCACTTCTTCAGCTACACGCTGCCTTCGCATGCCGAGCGGGCGGCCGGGCGCAACAGCATCATGGACATGGCCGGATCGCTCGTGAACGTCCCCATGTACCACAACTCGGCCTGGGAGATCATCCTGTTCGTCGAGAAGGCCTTCCAGCAGGATCCCACCGGCAGGGCCGCGGGCCTGTGGTTCGAGCATCCGCAGATGGGTGGCACGCGCGTCAATCCGGTGCAGTTCGACCGCATCGGCAACGAGGTCTCGGTGCTGGTGGACATCCGGTGGCCGGCGGGGAAGGACGGCAGCTGGATCCGCGAGCGCATGCAGGCGGTCGTCGACGAGTTCAACCGCGAGCACGGCATGCAGCTCTACCTCGAGTGGGAGCCGGGCGGGCGCGAGCCCGTGCAGCACGAGCCGCCGCCGGCGGTGGCAGGCTGGCTGGTCGAGGCCTACGAGCTGGCCAGCGGCGACTACGAGCCGCCGCCCGCACCGGTCAGCAACTCCAGCGCCAACCTGCTGCCGATCGCCATCCCGTTCGGCCCCGAGTGGCCGGGCGTCGAGAAGCACGGCCACACGCGTCACGAGTCCATCTCGGAACGCGAGATCGCCGACCTCGGCGTGGCCTACACCGCGGCGCTGGCCTGGTTCGGCACCGTGGCTGCCGTGCCCTGAGGTTGAAGACGCCCCGGTGCCGTTCTATGGTGCGGGGGGGACAAGGCCCTTCGGATCCACGCTGCGGCTGTGCCGCCAGCGGGGCGCGCCGGCGGAGCGACCGCGCCGGCTCACGGGGCTCCACGCCGGGACACCCGAGCAGCCGAAGCTCGCCGGCGCTCGGAGCATGTTGCCGCAGGATCCGGAGTTGACTCGTTGCGGCGGTCCGGCGCCCCGGGCGTCGAGACCACACCGAAAGGGAGGGGACGTTGAAGATCGGGGTGCTCATCAAGCAGGTCCCGGACACCGAAACCAAGATCCGCATCGGACCCGACGGCGGGGACATCGTCCGCGAGGGCGTCAAGTACGTGATGAACCCGTACGACGAGTACGCGGTGGAG
>JBHHXQ010000402.1:0-2688 GCA_046757105.1 Candidatus Krumholzibacteriia bacterium | reverse complement strand
GAGATGCCGTTGCTCTTCGACTGCTCCCACGTGACCATCCAGCAGGAGGAGCACGGCGGCGAGAAGCTGTGGATCCACCGTCACGGCGCCAACGTGGCCCTGCCGCCGTCGCGTTGCCGGGCGCATCCGGTCTTCCGGCACACGGGACAGCCGATCCCGGTGCCTGGCTCGATGGGGGCCGACTCCTTCATCTGCGTCGGTGCCGAAGGCAACGAGGCCACCTACCACTCTGCCAACCACGGTGCGGGCCGCATCCTGGACAAGCCGGAAGCGTCGCAGCGCTGGTCGGAGAACGACGTCGAGCAGGAGATGGCCGCGCGCCGCGTCCGCCTCTACCGGGGTGGCACGATGAACATCGCGGAGCAGGCGCCGGACTCGTTCAAGGACATCGGCCAGGTCATCGAAGTCATGCGGAACCTGCGCATCGCCGAGCCGGTGGTGCGCGTGCGTCCGCTGGCCACGCTGAAGGGCTGATCGCAACCGTGGACGAACGCATGCAGATCCTCTACGTGTGCAGTGATTTCGGGATCCCGGTCTACGGCCACAAGGGAGCCGCGATCCATCTGCGCGCGATGGCGCGCGCGTTGACGGATCTCGGCCACCGGGTCTGCGTTCTGTCTCCGAGCACGGAGCGCGAAGCCAACCTGGACTTCGACGTGCCGGTCCGCACCCTGGCGCCGCCGCCCGAGCACGTTGCGCTCACGAAGGAGATCCGACACGTCGACAAGGCCCTGGGAACGATGCTCTCGGGGCACGAGGCCCGCGTCGGCCAGGAGGTGCGCAATCTCCTGTATGGCCGCACGGTGGCCCAGGCGGGTCCACTGCTCGACGACCTGCACGTGGACTTCGTCTACGAGCGCTACGCGCTGCTCTCCTTCGGGGGAGGGGAGCTGGCGCGCAACCTCGGTGTGCCGCATCTGCTCGAGGTGAACGCGCCTCTGGTTCTGGAGCAGCAGCGGGCCCGCGGCCTGCAGCTGCGGGACCTGGCGCTGGAGATCGAGCACCGCGTGTGGCGGCAGGCGGATGCGCTCCTCGTGGTGTCGGCGGAGCTGCGGGATCACGCGCTCGAGACCGGTGTGGCGCCGGAGCGCGTGCACGTCGTCCCGAACGGTGTCGACGCCTGCCGCTTCGTGGCGCCGGTGGACGCCAGAGCGCGGGCGCGCGCGGAGATCGGCCTCGGCACCGGGCCGGTGATCGGCTTCGTCGGCAGCCTGAAGACGTGGCACGGGACGGACGTCCTGCTGCAGGCCTTTGCGGCGCTGCGCGGGCGGCATCCGGATGCCGTGCTGCTCTTCGTGGGTGACGGTCCGATGCGGCAGCGCCTCGAGCAGCAGGCGGCGGGCCTCGGCGTCGCGTCCCGGGTTCGCTTCACGGGTGCGGTCGACCACACCCGCGTCCCCGAGTTGCTGGCGGCCATGGATGTGGCCACGGCGCCGTATCTGCCTTCGGAGGACTTCTACTTCTCGCCGATCAAGGTCTACGAGTACATGGCGGCGGGCCTTCCGGTGGTGGCATCTCGCATCGGTCAGGTCCGGGAGCTCACGGACGCCGGATGGGTCACGGCGGTCGAGCCGGGCGACGTGGCCGCGCTCGAGCAGGCTCTCGAGCGCCTGCTCGACGATCCGCGAGCGTGCAAGGCGCAAGCCGAACGTGCGCGCGAGTGGGCGCTCCGGGAACGCACCTGGTCCGCCAACGCGCGACGACTCGTCGGCCTCGGCACTTCGCTCATTGCGGCGCGCACGTAGCGCCCCTCTTCCTGAAGGAGACAATCATGCTGGAGCGCTTGCGCGGTCTCCGACCCGGAGTGCGCCTGTGCGTCGAATGGCAGCAGACGGGCGACGGCGCCCTGCACGTGCAGCGGGTCTCGCAGGCCCCGCAAGAAGGTCTCGACGTGCTCGAGTCCATCGTCCACACGGTCGATGTGGCGCGGCGCAGGCTCTGGCTCCAGGGGATCGAGGTCGAGGTCCCCGAAGGCATGACGATCCACACTCCGGAGGGCGCAGAGCGACACCTGCGGGAGCTGCGACCGGGCGACCGACTGCGGGTGTGCGGCGAGCTCCGCGACAGCTGCCGCTTGGCGCCCCGTGAGCTGCGACTGTGCAACGGGAATCGAGCCGGGCACCACGTGCTCGAGTCGCGGCTGGAATCGGTGGACACCAGGACGGGCACGCTGCGCCTCGCGGGCGTCGAGGTTCGGGTTTCGAATCGGACGGTCCTTCGGCTGCCGGAATCGTCGGGCGTGCTGCGGCCGGAGTCCTCGTCTCGTGAAGGAGGGGAAATGCAGGATTTCTACGAATTCAACGATCTGAAGATCGGCATGCGGATCAGCGTCGAAGGCGAGTACACGGGTCACGACAGCATGCGAGCCCAGGTGCTCACCCTCAAGCAGGATGGCGAGCTGGACGAGATGGAGGGCTTCATCGAGACGCTCGACCCGGCTGCGACCGGACCGCGCCTCTTCGGCCTGAGCTTCGACATGGACGACTCGGTGGCGATCCGCGATCTCGAGAAGCGGCCGAGCGGTGTCGACGCCCTCACGGCGGGCACGCGCATCAAGACCAAGGGACACGTGAGCGAGGACCGGCGTTTCAAGCCCGTGAAGATCAAGATCAAGACGGCGACGCCGGACGCCCAGGACGAGATCGAGGGTCCGATCACGGCCATCGACGCCGAGAACCGCACGGTCAC
>JBHHXQ010000401.1:0-2747 GCA_046757105.1 Candidatus Krumholzibacteriia bacterium | reverse complement strand
TTTCAATCCCCTGCTCCTGGCCCTGGCGCTGGCCTACATCCTCAATCCCTTGATCCGGGCGCTGCAGAAGCGCCGGGTGCCGCGCAAAGCGGCCATCGCCGGGCTGTTCATGGCGTTGTCGCTGCTCCTGGCCTTGGCCCTGCTTGGCCGGCTGGGCCGGCGGCTGGAGCCCGAGACCGGCTTCTTCGAGCCGAGACCCTCGGTCGACGTCTGATAACCGGCCAAGCGTCGACGGGGCAAACCCGGCCAACGGGAGGTGCCCCGGAGATCTTCTCGTTTAGCTCGGCGGCTTCGTTCGTGCCAAGTCTTTTCGCTCCCGGGTTCGCCAGCTTCGGGGCCCGCACTTGAGGATGTGGGCGTGGTGGAGCAGGCGATCGAGCAGGGCGGTGACGGCGGCGGTGTCGCCGAGGAGTCTCCCCCAGTCGTCCACGGGGCGGTTGGACGTGATCATCGTGCTGGCCTTCTCGTAACGACGCATCACGAGCTCCAGCAAATCCTCGGCGGCGGTGGCCGGGAGCTTGCGCATGCCGAGGTCGTCGAGGATGAGCAGCGGCACGCCGGCCAGCTCGCCGAGGTGCTTCTTTCGGGTGCCGTCGAGGGTGGCGTCGGCGAGCTCCTCGAGCAGCACGTGAGCCTCGCGGTAGAGCACGCGATGGCCCTGCGAGATGGCGGCGAGCCCCAGGGCCTGGGCCAGGTGACTCTTGCCGCTTCCCGGCGGGCCGAGCAGCAGCGCGTCCTCGCACTGGCTCACGAAGCGGGCGGTGGCGAGCTCGAAGACGAGCTTGCGGTTCATCTTGGGGTTGAAGCCGAAGTCGAAGGCATCGAGCGTCTTGTGGGCATCGCGGAAGCGGGCCTGCTGGATGCGGCGGGCCAGCAGCCGATCCTGGCGACGGAGCAGCTCGTCGCTCACCAGGGCCGAGAGCAGGTCGAGGGGCGGCTGCTCCTGGCTCTGGGCTTCCAGCAGCCGCGCCTCGAGGACGTCGGCCATGCCCGAGAGGCGCAGCTTTCGCAGCGCGCGGTCGATCTCGATGACATTCATGTCGGGTCTCCTTGGGTTCGGCGATCGATGAGATCGCGGTAGTGGGTGAGCTCGCGGATCAAGGGGTCGACTTGCTTGAGGGTCAGCGGCAGCGAGGGGCGCCGCTCGACGGCGCGGCGCACGAAGCGGTAGCTGGGGAGCTCCACCGCGAGCGCCTCGGCGCAGACCTCGTCCACTACGGCCAGGCCGTGCTTCTTGGCGAGCGAGAGCACGCCTTGGATGCGCCGCACTCCGGCTTCGCCGTCCTGTCGGTGGATGGCCCGGCAGACGGCCCCGAGGTGGCGCCCCGCGCGCTCGGCGCGCAGCAGCAAGCGCTGGGTCGAGGGTGGTGTCTTCTTGGGACGATGCTCCTCGCGCATCCGCCTTCCGCCCCGCTTCTGGCGCACATGCTCGACGAGCAGCTCCCCGGTCCGGGGATCCAGGATGCGCAGGCGCAGGACGTCCCACTGCACGGCCACGCGGCGGCCGATCCATCCGGGCGGGAGGTGGTAGTAGGCGCCCTCCACCTCGACGGCCCCGTCGAGGTGCACGGTGCGCTCGCCGAAGCGGTAGTAGCGGAAGGGTTCGAGGGGGAGCGGGAGCAGATGGGGCTTCTCCTCGGCAAACATCACCGCCACCTGACGCTTGGTGGTGCCGTGGATGCGCGTGTCCGCCCAGCGCTCCTCCCAGCGGTCGAGGTAGACCTGGGCCTCGTCGAGGCCCTCGAAGCGCAAGCCCTTGAGCTTCTTCTGGGCGTGGTCGATGCCCGACTCGACCTTCCCCTTGCGATCGGGGTGGCGCACGCGACAGGGCAGTGCGGTGACGCCGTAGTGGGCGAGCACGTCGCGGTAGAGGGGATTGAGCGCCGGGTCGTAGACGTCGGGCGTGAGCACGCCTTCCTTGAGGTTGTCGAGCACTACGACCCGCGGCGCGCCGCCGAGTCGGCGGAAGGCCTTCTCGTGCAGCTCCGCCCAGATCTGCGTGCTCGACTTCCAGACGAGAAAGCGCACGCACTTGCGACTGTGACCCAGGGCGAAGACGAACAGCCGCGTGCGCCGGTACTTCCCCGTCTCGGGGTGGCGCACCATCGGGCCGTCGCCGTAGTCGACCTGACCCTCCTCGCCGGGTGCGGTCACGATGACCGGGTGGGCCTCGGGCTCGTGAACCTCCCGGAGCTTCTTCACGAAGCGCTGCACGCTGGCGTAGCCGGCCGGGAAGGCGTGGTCGTCGACCAGGTCCTGCCAGATCGCCATGGCGTGGCGACCCTGGGCCCGCGCGCGCTCGATCAGCTCGCGGTAGGGCTCGCAGGCGCTCGCCTGGGGGCTGCGCCCCGGAGGCGGCGGCCAGCGCGGCGGATCGGTCGACGTCTCCTTGGCCGGTTTTCGCGGCCGCCGCCCCCAGCGCCCCGGGGAGCGCACCCCGATGCCCGCGGCCTTCAGGTACGCGCTCGCCGTCTCGCGACGCACCCCGGTTTCCGCCTCGATCCGCCGAAGCGACCACCCGAGCCGCCCAAGTGCCAGAATCTGCTGTCGTTTCTCGTTGTCCAGGACGTTTGCCATCCCGGCGGGAGACCACACTCCCCCGCCTGGGTCAACGTCCGGGACCACCCCCCCGTTGGCCGGTTTTCAGGCGTCGATCAATGGCCGGTTTTGGGTGTCGACCGAGGGCAAGCTCAAGGAGCCGGGGCGGAAGGCGACGAGCCTCTCGTACCTCTGGGTCCTCCGAGCGG
>JBHHXQ010000400.1:0-2754 GCA_046757105.1 Candidatus Krumholzibacteriia bacterium | reverse complement strand
CGGAAGCGCGCTGACGTCGGGGGCGTGGGAGTCCATCTTCTCCGACCGGGAACGGACGGCACCATCCAGCATGGAGCTGGTTTGCGAAGCTGCCGCCCGCCCCGGAGGGAGGAAGATGGCGAGGCCGAGGACCGGTATGCGGAAGACACGCGAGATCCTACGACAGAAGTGGACGCTGAATCGAAGCCATCGGGAGGTCTCTGCGAGCCTTCGGGTGAGCCTGGGGACGATCACCGAGACTCTGACGCGTGCGAGTGTCTCCGGGCTGGACTGGGCGACGGTTCAAGGCCTTGCGGACGACGAGCTGGAGCGGCGCCTCTACGGTGAGGGGCGTCCGGGGAGTCGGCCGGCTCCCGACTGCCACTGGCTTCACACGGAGCGCCGGCGTCCGGGCGTGACGCTTCAGCTTCTCCACCTGGAGTACCTGGAAGCGAACCCCGGCGGTTACCAGTACACGCAGTTCTGCGAGATCTACCGGCGCTGGCTGAAGCGGCGTCGCCTCAGCATGCGCCAGGTGTACCGGGCGGGCGAGAAGACCTTCGTGGACTACTCGGGAAAGAAGCCTCACTACGTGGACCCCTCCACCGGCGAGATGATCGAGGTGGAGCTGTTCGTGGCGGTTCTTGGCGCGTCGAACTTCACGTTCGCGGAGGCGACGCGCACTCAGCAGGGCCAGGACTGGATCGCGAGTCACGTGCGTGCGTTCCGCTACTTCGGAGGCGTGACCGAGGTGACGGTGTGCGACCAGCTCAAGAGCGGGGTCGTGGTCTCGTGCCGATACGAGCCAGGCGTGCAGCGGACCTACGAGGAGCTTGCGGAGCACTACGGGACGGCGATCGTACCGGCGCGCCCGCGCTCACCTCGGGACAAGGCGAAGGTGGAAGCGTGTGTCCAGGTGGTTCAGCGGTGGATCCTGGCGCGCCTTCGCAACGAGACGTTCTTCTCGCTCGAGGCATTGAACGAGAGGATCGCCGAGCTCCTCGAGGAGCTCAACGATCGGCCGATGCGCACGTACAAGGCCAGCCGTCGGGAGCTCTTCGAGCGGCTCGATCGTCCGGCGCTGAGGCCTCTTCCGGCGGAGCGGTTCGTGTACGGCACGTGGAAGGCGGCCAAGGTGAGCATCGACTACCACGTCGCGGTCTCGGGTCACTACTACTCGGTGCACTACACGCACGTGGGAGACAAGGTCGACATTCGTGTGAGCGCGAGCACGGTGGAGATCTTCCTCGGAGGTCGGCGAATCGCGTCCCACCTCAGGAGCTTGAAGCGCGGCGGCCACACGACGAACCCCGAACACATGCCGGTCTCGCACCGCAAGCATCAGGAGTGGTCGCCGTCGCGGTTCATCCGCTGGGGGAGCAAGATCGGTCCGGCGACGGCCCGGCTCGTGGAGGCGATCCTGACCGATCGTCCGCATCCCGAGCAAGGGTACCGGTCGTGCCTGGGGATCCTGCGCCTGGAGAAGAAGTACGGAGCCGACCGCCTGGAGGCGGCCTGCGCCCGAGCGTTCACCGCGGGGGCTCGCTCGTACCGACACGTGGACTCGATCCTGAAGAACGGTCTGGATTCGATGCCTCTTCCCGATCGGTCGAGGCCCTCACCGCCGATCGTGCACGAGAACATCCGTGGAGCGCAGTACTACCAATGACGCGAATCGGAGAAACGGAGGGGAAAGCGACGCACAGAGAAGCGCCAGGATGAACGCACTCGACCCACCGAGGGATCGAGGTACCCCCGAATCGAGGAGCGAAGATGCTGATCGAACCCACTCTCGAGAAGCTTCGGGCCATGCGGCTTTCCCCGATGGCCGAGGCCTACCGCGAGCAACAAGAGAAACCCGACATGGGAGAGCTCGGCTTCGAGGAACGCTTCGGGCTCCTGGTCGACGCGGAGCAGATCGCGCGGGAGAACAAGCGAAGGGAGCGGCTCCTGCGCGAGGCCAAGCTCAAGCAGACCCGGGCCTGCATGGAGGACATCGAGCACGCCGCGCGACGCGGGCTCGACAAGCCGACGCTCCGCCGGCTTGCTACCTGCGCCTGGGTGAGCGAGTGTCACAACATCGTGATCACCGGAGCCACGGGAACGGGCAAGACGTATCTCGCCTGCGCCCTCGCGCAGCAGGCGTGTCGCAAGGGCCATCGCGTCCTTTACCGGAGAGCTTCACGGCTCTTCGACGAGATGCACCTCGCACGCGCCGACGGAAGCTACGTGAGGCTGCTCGCGAAGATCGCTCGCATGGAAGTGCTCGTCATCGACGACTGGGCGCTGACCACGCTCCACGAACAGGAGCGCCACGATCTCCTCGAGATCCTGGAGGACCGAGCCGAGAACCGATCCACCATCATGACGAGTCAGCTACCCCCGGCGAAGTGGCACGAGCAGATCGGGGATCCCACGATCGCGGATGCTATCCTCGATCGGATCCTCCACAAGGCGTACAAGATCGTGATAAAAGGAACATCCATGAGAAAGGAGGCCAAGACCGAGGCCAAGTAGCCTCCGGTCAGCGTCGCTTCGCTCCGACCGAAGCATGGGCGAGCGTCAGCGTTCAGAAACTCCGATCTGAGCGTTCAGATTCAGCGGAATGCGCATAGTGCGCTGAGCGGTGTTCAGGGCCGCGCTTTGGCATGCCGGAGGGCAGGAGGAGCCTCGACCTTGGCGAGAAGGCCCCCCCCCAACGAACCTGCCCGTGCGGCAGTGGGAAGAAGTACAAGAAGTGCTGTGGGAAGTGAGGGTCCCACAGCAGCCCCGAGT
>JBHHXQ010000399.1:0-2761 GCA_046757105.1 Candidatus Krumholzibacteriia bacterium | reverse complement strand
CCCACACTCCCGACTACGCCCACACGGGCACTCCTGGCGGAGGGACCGTCATGAAACCTTGAGCGGCCCCCCTCTTCTGTACCACTCTCTATGAGAGTCTCGGGGTGAATTCGGGGGTACCCAGATCCTGGGGCACCCCGAGATCGTCGCTCCTGCGGCCTCTGGTGAATCCGGTTTTCTTCGATTTCATGAACGCGGCCGGGCTCCGCTCCTCCAGCGAGCTGTGCGGCCGCACGTGGTTGTAGTCGTCGCGCCACTGGACGCCGAGCATCTTCGCCTCCAGGACGTTCCCGAACTCCTCCTGGTCGAGGAGCTCCTCGCGCAGCGTGCCGTTGAAGCTCTCCACGTAGCCGTTCTCCCAGGGACTGCCCGGCTCGATGTAGAGCGTCCCGACTCCGCGCTCCCGCAGCCAATTCTGCACGGCCTCCGCGATGAACTCCGGCCCGTTGTCGGAACGGATGAACGCCGGAGGACCGTGTTCCTCGAACAGCCGATCCAGAACCTCGATCACCTCCTTGCTTGTGAAATGCCGGTCCACCTCCAAGGCCAGGTCGAACCGGGAGAACTCCTCCAGGATCGTCAGCCATTTCAGCCGCCGGCCGTCCGACGTCTCGTCGAACACGAAGTCGTAGCCCCACACATGCCCGACGTACTCCGGACGCCGACGAGCGCAGCCGTTCTCGCCGCTTCCCAGACGGCGCTTCTTCCGCTTCCGCCGAGGCGGCACCCGCAGCCCTGCCTCCACCCACAGCCGGTAAACCTTCTTCCGGTTCACCTTCCAGCCCTCTCCCTTCAGGATCTTCGTCATCTTCCGATAGCCCCACCGAGGATGCTTCCGCGACAGCCTCCTGAGACATCGAACCAGCTTCCGATCGCCCGGCCGGGCAACCACCGCGTACCGTTGCGTCCCTCGAGGCTGCCCGATCAGCCGGCAGGCCCGCCTCTGGGAGTATCCCTTCCGCTCCTGACACCACACCACCGCCCGTCGCCGGCTGGACGGGCTCACCAGTTTTTTCGGAGAAGCTCCTTCAGCGTCGCGTTGTCCATCGCCTGCTCCGCCACCAGCTTCTTCAGTTTCGTGTTTTCCTTCTGCAGCTCCTTCAGACGCTTCGCCTCGTCCTCGCTGAGCTTGCCGTACCTCTGACGCCACCGGTAGTAGGTGTGCTCGCTGATCGAGAGCTGCTTGCAGACCTGCGCGACGCTGGAACCCTTCCCCAGCGCCACCTCGGCGTCACGCAGCTTCGAGATAATCTGGGTTGGCGTGTGCCGCTTCCGCTTCATCGAGAGTCCTCCCGTCCCTTACGGGACTGTACAGGACTGTACCGGCCCCGGTTTCCTGGACACCCACGTGATGGTACTCGACCGTCCGAACAGGCCGGTACCGTTGCCCTCGACGGACCGAGATCGTCGCTCTCACGGGCTCTGAGAGCCTCGGGTTTCATGCGGCCTCCCGATTCTCGGCGAACCGCGCTCGGATCTCCGACGGCGACCGGTGACCATGCTTCTCGACGAGCCATTGCTGATTGTACGTCTTGACCCACTCGTGAAGCGTCTTGAGCAGATCCTCCGTGTTCTCGAACCACCGCGTCCAGAGCAGCTGCTCCTTCAGCGTCCGGATGAACCGCTCCGCGCAGCCGTTTCCCTCCGGGGACCGAACGTATGACGGGCTCGACTGGATCCCGAGGAAGCGGACCTCCTCCTGGAACGCCCGGCTCACGAACTGGCTCCCGTGGTCGTGACGGAGCTTGAGACCGGACGCGATCCTCTCGCCGTAGCCGCCGAAGCTCCGCCGGACTCCCTGTCGGATCGGCTCCAACGCCTCGAACCGCGTCGCGTACTTCGCCGCGTGGATCCCCACGCATTCCATCGTGCAGTGGTCCACCGCCACGAACACCGTCACCTGGCCCTCCTCCAGCGTGAACGTCCCGGTCGCGTCGATCCCCCACATCTCGTCCGGACGATCCGTCGTGATCTTCCCGTCGTGGCTCCGCGGTCCAAGCGTTCGCCGTGCGATCGGAGCCGGCTGCAGGTTCGCCGCGCGCATCAGTCGAAGACATCGAGGCCGACCGATCCGGATCCCGTGCCGCGTCCGAAGAAGCGTGCGTAGCTTCCGGTGCCCCTCCCCCGTGAACGGCGAGTCCAGGAGGACCCGCCTCATCGCCGAGATCACCTCGTCGTCCGTCTGAGTCGTCTTCGGTCCACGTTTGGCCGCCGGCGCCTTCTCCGAGCGGCGAGCGTAGAACGTCGAGCGGGACACTCCCCACTCCTCGCACACGCGGACCACACCGTAGGGTCGATTCACGGAGGGCGAGACGGCGCGGCTCATCTCCTCGACCTCCGGCGTGCCAAAGGGTCACCGGCCTCCATCCGCCGGATCTTCTCCCGGGACAGCTCCAGGCGCATCGTGAGGTCGCCCACCAAACCCTTGAGACGGGACACCTCGTCGTCCTCCGGCGTCGGAGCGCGGCTCTTCAGGTTGGACTCCGCTCCAGACAGGCAGTCGTCCCGCCAGCTCGACAGCGTGGCGGCCGTGACCCCGAGCTCTCGCGACACCGTGTCCAGGTCCTCGCCCCGCAGGACCCTCAGCACCGCCTCCAGCTTACGCTTGGCGGAGAACCGTCCGCCCCCTCGTCGCTTCCCCTTCGGCATGAAACACCTCCTCGGGGCACACTAGCCCCAAATCGGTGTCCAAGGAAATCGGAGGCCGGGGGAGTGTACCGGCCCCGGTTTCCTGGACACCCACGTGATGGTACTCGACCGT
>JBHHXQ010000398.1:0-2801 GCA_046757105.1 Candidatus Krumholzibacteriia bacterium | reverse complement strand
GACCTCCGTGGGAACGGGTAGCCGGAGTCGGTCCCAGAATAGCTCCGCGTCGATGCCGCGACTACTGCAGAGCTTCGAGGGCGCGCAGCCTCAGCGCACCACGGCGGGACGGTGTCGACACGGCGTCCAGCACCTGCGAGCGCAGATCCGCGAGCCGGTGTGCGGCCGCCTCGAAGAGCGCCACGTCCTGTACACCCAGTCGGAAGGCCTGCCAGCGCTTGCTCGGCGCGAACACCTCGCGCAGCGGGCGCGGTGCCCCTTGGGCTCCGTAGACGACAGTGAAGTCGGACTCCCTGCCGTCGAAGTCGTCCCAGACGTTGCCCTGCGGATCGCGCGCGTTGCCGTAGGCCCAGAACGCGCATCCCTGCAGGCCGCGCGCCCACGCCAGCCACGGCAGCATGCGATACGACTCCACGGGTGAGGCGGTCTTGGCCGGCTTCGGCACGTCGTAGAGCCAGACCTCACCGCCACGTTCCCGATGGCGAGCGATGAACTCCAGGCGTTCCGGCAGCCGGCGCCGTTCCAGGATGGCGATGTCGATCCATGGCTCCATCGCCCGCATCTCCTCGGCCGTCTGCCCGCGGGTCAGCGTGATGGCGAGATCGAGTTCGGGCGCGACCTGCTTGAGGAAACGATAGAGTTCGGCGACGCGCTCCCCGGCCCTCTCGTCGACCGGGTTCATGAAGACGTGCTTCCGTCCGAATCCGGACTCCTGGAGGTGTCGCGACCACATCGTCAACCACTCCGACACCGCGCGCTTCCACGGCGCCGACATGTACGGGTGCCGGAAACGACCCCGGCTCGGGTCGTCGCGCTCGATGACGAAGTCCCAGTACCAGCCGACGCGCGCCATTCCCGGGTCCATGGTGTGCAGCACCAGGAACGAGTCGCTCCTCGTGAAGTCGAGTGGGCGGGACAGATGTCCGCGCGCGTCGATGTCGCGCGGGTCCGGCCACGGCACGGTATCGGAGGCCAACCACCAGCAGTTCACGCCGTGCTCCACGTTGTCACGCACCGCCCACCGTGGGGCATCCCGCAGCAGCACCGAGCTGTGGGCGTAGGTCCAGTTGGAGACCCGCAGCGGAGTGGCGGGCATGTCCACGTCGTAGACGCGCACCGGAATCGGCAGGGTGACCTCGCCGCAGCGGATGCGCACCTCGTGGTCGCCGGGGGATGCATCACGCGCGTCGAGATCCACCCACACCTGTTTCACCTCGCCCCCCCGCAGCTCGATCACGCCGGCCGGGTCCGCGGCGGAGGTTCGAAGCAGCGGCAACGCGTCGCCGGCCCAGCGGTTGTCGCGCGCCTCCACGTGCACGACCTCGCGGAGCGTCGCGGTTGGCGCGCCCTCGCGGGACGGCAGCGCCTGCAGCCGCACGCTGCCGGGGGCAGTGCAGCTGATCTCGAACGCGGCGGCTCCCCACTCGCCGCGCGAGAGGCGGATGGTTTCATCGACAGCGGGCTGCGGCTCGCTCCACGGGGTGCTGTCGGACCACGGATCGACGCGCTGCACGCGGATCCCCAGCCGCCCGCGCCGGGACGCCGGGCTCCAGCGTGTCGCGCGGCTCGCGAGGCGGGCGGCCTCCTCGGTGCGAAGGTCGACGTCCGGGAAGCTCGCGACCGGCTCGTCGGGAAGGGCGCGGCGCAGCGCCCACAGACGCCGCTGCCGGGCCGCGATGCGCTTGACGTCTTCCATCCGGAAGACCTCGACAGCGCTCGGGGTCGCAAGACCGGTGTCCGGCGCCTCGGCAGCCGTATCCGTGCTCGTGGCGCCTCGGACCCCGTGGATCTCGATCTCGTCCGTGACCACGTAGGCGTCGCGCAGCAGGGCGGCCACGAGGACGAAACGAGCCGTCGGGCGGTGCAGCTCGACCTGCACCGGCATGCTGTGCGGGACCCTGCCGGGCTCGATGTCGAACGACGCGGCATCGAACGCTCCCGCCCAGCGGAAGTGGACGCCGTCGGCACTCGTCGCCACGAGCAGCGACGGCGGGACGATCTCGGCGCGTGGGAAGAGACGCGTCCAGAACCTCAGCTCGTCCAGCACGCACGTCGTTCCCAGGTCCACGACGATCGAAACGACGTCGCCATCGAAGAGCTCCCAGGCGACCATGCCCGAGTTCAGCCAGCCCCACGGATTGCGCACGCGCTTGCCGTCGGTGAGCTGGGTGGGGTCACCGGGATCGGTGCAGCGTTCGTAGTTGGGAGGGTGCGACCAGGTGTAGGGGCGCCCGCGCGCCAGGTTCTCTGCGGCCAGGGGCGCGGCCGCCACCACCACCAGAGCACACGCGATCCGGCGGCACGCGGATCGCGGCACGGGACCGAAGACCTGTTTCAATCGCCTTGCACCCGGCGTCGGTACTGGTTCCAGCTCATGGGAGGCTTGCCGCTGTCCGATTCGACCATCGTGATGCAGTCGGGAACCGGACACACGAGCATGCAGAGGTTGCATCCGACGCAGTCGTCCTCCTTGACCCACGGCACACGCGCTTCGCGCTCCTGCTCGCCGAGCAGGCCGTAGCCCGTCGCGAGGGTCTGGACCGGCTCGCCGCGCACCTTGAACGGCTCGGGAACGAAGGCCGGCGCATGGCCTGCCGAGGCGGCGATGCCGAGCGGCGCGCGCCTCTGCGCCTCGCCGGCTTCGTCCTTGCCGTCGCCGGCCGGCGCGCGGCGGCCCGCCTCGCCGACGTAGATGCACTGATGCGCGGTGTCCTGGCAGGCCACGTAGCAGAGCTGGCAGCCGATGCAGAGATCCGCATCGATGTGGGCCACGATCTTGTAGTTGAGGTCGAGATCGCCCC
>JBHHXQ010000397.1:0-2829 GCA_046757105.1 Candidatus Krumholzibacteriia bacterium | reverse complement strand
GCGGCCGACTTCGAGAATGATGCCATCTATGCCGAACTGACGTGGTTCCTGGAGCCGCGCGAGGTTCTGGTCGTCGAAGCGGCAGAGCCCCACCCCTGGACGTGGCAGGGCGTGGCAGAACGCTTCGAGGATCCGGCTCCCTCGGAGGACATCGAGCTCCACAGAACGGAGGGCGGCGGGTGGAGGCTTCGCGTCCCGGCGTGGATCCAGGCTATCCTGGTCACCCTCCTTGCCGGTGGCGGTGTACTTGGCGGACGCAAGGTGCTCCGCCGCCGCCGTAACGGCACTCAACCCCAACCATAGGGTTTCACATGAAGGCACTAGAACGGATCCGCGCGTCGGTCCTTGTCGTGGTGGTGGCGGTCGCTCCGGGACTCGCCGCGTGCCAGGGCGGGCCGCCGCTCTCGCTGGACGCCCAACAGCGCATCGTCGATCTGGAGGCGGACTACGCCGCAGCGGTGGCCGCTGGAGACGAGCAGGCCGCCGCGCAAGCCGAAGGGGAGATCGCGGCCATCGAGGCCGGCGCGGCCGAGGAGCAGGCCCGCACCCTGTTCGGGTGGTTCGGCGGGCTGCTCGACTTCATTCCCGGCGGGACGTGGCTCAAGGGCGCGCTGGGCGGGCCACTTATTGCACTCGCGCCGCTCCTGTGGAAGCGCCCGCGCCGGCACTTCGGGAACGCCGTGAAGGCCCTGAACCCCTGGAACCTCGAGCGGTCTCCAGGTGAAGCGGTCTGGGACGTCGCGCGCATGTACGGGTTGCGGCACTCGTCCCCCGAGTCAGAATCCGCCGCCGAAACCACAATCTGATCGTCCCATGAAGGAGCCGACCTACAGCCCGCTCATCGTTCGACGCGGAGACATCGGCTACTTCGTGGGGCAAATGCGTTCGATGGGGCCAACCGAACCGACAGACGTGTCTTACGGTTGGCTCCATTTCGACACCGACACCCAGAAGATGAAGTTCCGTAACGCCACGGGCTGGTGGTTTCTGCCAATTAACTTCTTTGATCTCAGAGACGTCACGATCTCCGCTCCGTCGGTCCGCGACATCATGGTCTATAGCGGCTTTGAATGGAACAACCAAAGCTACCTCGCTGGTAGCAATAGGCTTCTCTATACGAAGAACGATGGGACGATGGCCGGTCTGATCGTTCAAGCTTCCAGGATCGTGTTGCGTAAGTCCTCCGGCGATATCATCGCGGGGACCGCGACGGAGGCTCGCACCATCCTCAACGTCGAAAACGGGGCAACCGCAGACCAGACGGCCCCCGAGATCGAGGCGATCGTCAACCACGACAACCTGCTCGGCTTTGTTGCAGCAGAACACATCGATTGGTCCGTCACGGGCGGGGAGTCGATTCACACCGACCGCTACATCGAGGGTGGTGCGGGAACCGACACGACGGCCATCCACGACGACACCTCTGGCGAGATCATTGTCATCACGGAGAAGGTGACTCCAGTATCGGCCGACGTGCTCTTGATCGAGGACTCGGCGGCGTCCAATGTCAAGAAGCGCGTACAGATAGGAAACTTGCCGGGAGGCACGCCGCCCGACAACTCGATTACCAACGCGAAGCTCGCCGACGTTTCGAGTCAGACGATCAAGGGCCGCACGACGGCGGCGACCGGCGACCCAGAAGACCTCACGGCGACCCAGGCCCGCGGTGTCATGTCGATTGACCCCACGGCCAAAGGCGACGTTCTCATCGCCACGGGCGCGTCCACGCCGGCCTTTGTTCCCACGGAAGCCGGCGACCAAGACAAGGTGCTCACGGCGGACTCTGCGGCAGCGAGCGGCGTCGATTGGGCCTATACGCACATTCCCACGATCGCCATCACGTCTGACGATTCGAGCACGAACTACAACAACGCGACCGACACCGCGGTTTCCTGGACGGGCGCATCCTCCCACTTCTACTACGATGCCGCCGAGACCTACTTCCAACATTCGACGTCCACCAACCCCACGCGAATCACGATCCAAAAGGACGGGCTCTACGAGATCCACGTCAACCTGATGCTGCAAAGCATGGTGGTCCGTCCCAACCTGAAGCTAACTGTGCGCCAGAATGGATCCACCACGCTCGTAGGCACGGGGGCGATGGGCTACATCCGCTCCACCGGGGGCCACAACAACTCGTCAATCGTTCTCACGACCTGGAGCGAGCTCACCGCGACCGACTACGTCGAAGCAATGGTGATACAAGAAGCTGCGGCAGGAACGGTCAACATCGTGAGCCTGGAGTGCATCTTCGCCGTAAAGCGGATCGGGAACAAACTGTAGACGGGACGGCCTAGATCTCGGTGATCTCGATGCCGTAGATGGACTCTACCTGCTTCTTCTTCAGCGTGTACGTCTGAGTCCGGTGTCCTTTCACGTCCTCGAACGTCACCGTTTCATCCGCCCAGAAGACCAAGAAGTCTAGCCGGTACTGAACGCGGCCCGGGAGATGAAAGGGCACCTGGCGCAAGAAGAGGCGGACCGCGCCCTGCTGCTGGGCCAGGAGCAAGGAATCGTACCGCTGGGCCTCCTTGATCGAGTCGAAGGTGATCTCGCCCCGCGTGCGCCTAGCCTTGGGTCCGACGCCGTACTTGTGGCGCTTCTTGGGCAACCGCGCCTTCACCCCTCCTGGTCTCTCCGTTTCAGCTCGCGCTCGAAAGCGCCGTTACCCACGTCCTTCCACGACCGCGAATCGGGGTTCTTCACCTCGTAGCCCCACCGATGGACGATGCGGATAACCCCCAGCTTGGTGATGTCGTGCTCGTCGTTGCAGATTGCCACTCGCCACCATCCGTCACGCAAGACCGCCAGCCGGGGGTTCTTGAT
>JBHHXQ010000396.1:0-2866 GCA_046757105.1 Candidatus Krumholzibacteriia bacterium | reverse complement strand
CGGCCCTGCGTCCGGCCTTCCTGCCGGTCCTCGTGTTCGTGGTCGCGGCCTTCACGAGCTTCGCAACCGGGTCGTCCTGGGGCACGATGGGAATCCTCTTCCCACTCGTCGTGCCACTGGCGCACGGGATCGCACCCGACGACCTCAACATCCTGCTCGGCGCCATCTCCGGCATCCTGGCCGGCAGCGTCTGGGGCGACCACTGCTCGCCGATCTCGGACACCACGATTCTCTCCTCCCTCGCCACCTCCTGCGACCACCTCGACCACGTGCGCACGCAGATTCCGTATGCGCTCGTCGTGGCGATCGTCTGCATGCTCGCCGGAGACCTCCCCACCGCACTCGGCTGGTACGGCCCGTGGATCGCCATGCTCGTCGGCGCCGGTCTCCTCACGGCTCTCGTCTTCCTCCTCGGCCGTCCCACGCTTCCCCCTCGAGGGGAAGTCGGGCGCCGGCACACGTAGCTCCAGCGGCTGCGCCGCACGCCGGGTCGGGCCGAACGCTCCCACCGCGGTTCGAGCGTGCCGGGGTCGCTCGGCACCCGGCCGGCCCGTGCCTGCACGCCCTCTTCACCGGCCGCGCGATGTCGAGCCGGCGGGGCGGAGCACGGAAGCATGTACGGGATGGAGCATGTGCGTATACTGGCGGGTGCCGGCCCCAACCGAGATGTCGAGAGCGAGGTGACATGGCCGAGGGAAGGTCGAATCGGCTGGCCCGGGAGACGAGTCCGTATCTGTTGCAGCACGCCCACAACCCGGTGGACTGGTACCCCTGGAGCGAGGAGGCGATCGAGACCGCCCGCCGACTGAACAAGCCGATCTTCCTGAGCGTCGGCTACTCCGCGTGTCACTGGTGTCACGTGATGGAGCACGAGTCGTTCGAGGATCCCGAGACCGCTCGCATCATGAACGAGAGCTTCGTGAGCATCAAAGTGGACCGTGAAGAACGTCCGGACGTCGACGAGATCTACATGCAGTCGGTGCAGCTCTTCACGGGCGGGCATGGCGGCTGGCCGATGAGCGTCTTCCTGACCCCGGATCTCGAGCCGTACTTCGCCGGCACCTACTTTCCTCCCGCCGACCGGCCCGGTCTTCCGGGCCTCCGGAAGGTGCTGCAGCTCACTGCCGACGCGTACCACAACAAACGAGACGACATTGCCAACACCACGCAGCAGGTGGTCGCGGCGCTGCGAGAGATGGCGGCCGTGAAGGCGGACGAGGCGGTGCCGGGCCCCGAAACCCTCGACAGCAGCTTCACGGTGCTGGAGAAGGGCTACGACGCTCGCGAGGGTGGCTTCGGCAGTGCGCCCAAGTTCCCCCGCAGCATGGACCTTTCGTTCCTGTTCCGCTATGGCCTGCGAACCGGGCGCCCGGAAGCGACGCGCATGGCACTGCACACACTGCGCAAGATGGCCCGCGGCGGCATGTACGATCAGCTGGGCGGTGGCTTCCACCGCTACTCCACCGACGCACGCTGGTGCATCCCACACTTCGAGAAGATGCTCTACGACAACGCGCTTCTGGCGCGCACCTATCTCGAGGCCTTCCTGGTGACCCGTGACGAGTTCTTCCGCGACATCACGACCGAGATCCTCGACTACGTCGCACGGGAGATGACCAACCCCGAAGGCGGCTTCTACAGCGCACAGGACGCCGACAGCGAAGGCTTCGAGGGCAAGTTCTTCGTGTGGACGCCGGCGGAGATCCGCGACCTGCTGGGTGCGGAAGCGGGTCGCGCCGTCTGCAACTACTACGGTGTCACCGAGAACGGCAACTTCGAGCACGGCACCAGCTCCCTGTGCGTGCCGCGCGACCCGGACGTGGTGGCCGTGGACCTGGGGATGGGGCTGGACGAGCTCCTCGACGTCGTGGCGCGGGGCCGCAGAGCGCTGTTCGAGGCCCGCCAGAAGCGCGTGCACCCCGGTCGCGACGACAAGGTGATCGCGACCTGGAACGGTCTGATGATCAGCGCCTACGCGCAGGCGTACGAGGTGCTCCGCAGGCCGCAGGACCTCGAACGCGCCGAGGCGGCGGCGCGTTTCGTCCTCGAACGATCACGGGACGGACTCTTCCGCACCTGGAAGGACGGGTGCGGCAAGGGGCGGGGTTATCTCGACGACCACGCCTGCATGATCGCGGCGCTCCTCGACCTCTACGAGGCGCGTTTCGAGCCACACTGGATCGAGACGGCGCTCGGGATGAACGACGTCGTTCTGCGCGAGTTCTGGGACGACGGCGAGGGAGGCTTCTTCTACACCGGAAGCCGGCACGAGACGCTCATCGCCCGCTCCCGCAACTTCCTCGACACGGCCACACCGTCGGGCAACTCGGTGCAGACCAGCAACCTGATTCGCCTGTGGATGCTCACGGGGGACGATTCGTTGCGCGAGCGCGCCGCGCGCACGCTGCGCGCCTTCGGCAAGGCCCTGCGGCAGTACCCGACCGCGATGGCCGAGATGCTGAACTCCCTGGATCTCTTCCACGGGCCGGCCGCCGAGGTGGCCGTCGTGGGCGGCGGCCACGCGGCCGAGGAGCTCGTTCGAGAGGTCTTCGGGGGCTTCATGCCGCGCAAGGTGGTGGCCGGATGGCCGCCGTCGGGGGAGCCTGCGGATCTTGCCCTGCTGCGCGGCCGCGCCCCCGTGGACGGCCGGCCGGCGGCGTACGTGTGTCGCCACCACGCCTGCCTGGCGCCGATCACCTCTGCGTCCGAGGTCCGCCGGGCGCTGCTGCGGGTCGCCGGCAGCGGTGCAGGCCGCTCGTGAGCCGGGGGGAAACGGCCGCCGGGACTTGCGCAACGGCGGCCGAGGAGTTTCCTTGCGGCCGGAGGGGCGCTCGCCGACTGCAAGTGCCGCTTCTGCCTGGGATTG
>JBHHXQ010000395.1:0-2909 GCA_046757105.1 Candidatus Krumholzibacteriia bacterium | reverse complement strand
CGACACAGCACAGCGTGGCGACGCTGCGCTCCATCGGACTGCAGCCCGATGCGCTGCTGTGCCGCGCGGAGAAGCCGCTGCCCGAGCCGGTGCTGCGCAAGATCGGCTTGTACTGCAACGTCGAAACGCGGGCCGTGATCACGCTTCCCGACGTGCAGTCCATCTACGAGGTGCCGCTTCTGCTCTCGGAGCAGAAGCTCGACGAAATCGTGCTCGAGAAGCTGCAGCTGAGCGTCGGGCCGTTGCAGATCGACTCCTGGCGTGACATGGTGCGCCGGCTGCGTGGCGCCGCGGAGGAGGTGGAGATCGCCGTCTGCGGCAAATACGTGCAGCTGCAGGACGCCTACAAGAGCATCATCGAGGCGCTGACGCATGCGGGTGTCGAGAACGACGTGCGGGTGCGCATCCGCTGGGTCGACTCGGAGCAAGTCGAGGCGCGTGGCGCCGAGGCGATGTTGGCCGGGGCGCACGGGCTGTTGGTGCCGGGTGGATTCGGGGAGCGCGGGATCGAAGGCAAGATCGCCGCGATTCGCTGGGCGCGCCAGAACCGGGTCCCGATGTTCGGAATCTGCCTGGGCCTGCAGTGTGCCGTCATCGAGTTCGCGCGCGACGTCCTGCAGCTCGAGGACGCCAACAGCTCGGAGTTCGCTCCGGAGACGTCGGCTCCGGTGATCGACATCATGCCCGACCAGCAAGGGGTCATCAAAGGCGGCACGATGCGTCTCGGCGGCTACCCGTGCGTCCTGTGGTCCGGTAGTCTGGCCCGGGAGTGCTACGGGGAGGAGGAGGTCCGCGAGCGCCACCGGCATCGCTGGGAGGTCAACCTGGACTACGTCGAGCGGCTCGAGGCGGCCGGTATGCGCGTCTCGGGCAGCTCACCCGACCGCCGTCTGGTGGAGATCGTCGAAGTTCCCGAGCAGCCGTTCTTCCTGGCGGTGCAGTTCCACCCGGAGCTGAAGAGCCGTCCCGAGCGTCCGCATCCATTGTTCAGCCGCTTCGTCGCGGCTTCGAAGGCACGGCGGACGCGCCAGGAGGCGTCCGGCCACGAGACCGAGGACGCGGCGCGTCGCTGAGAAGGAGCTGCATGGCACACGAGTTCGTGATCGGTCCGGACGCGGGCACGCCGGCGCGGGTCGGGGGAACGGCGCCGCTGCTGGTGATCGCCGGGCCGTGCGTCATCGAGGACGAGGAGCTGGTTCTGCAGACCGCCGAGCAGCTGGCCGGCATCTGCCGGTCCCTGGAACTCGGGTTCGTTTTCAAGTCGAGCTACCTCAAGGACAACCGCACCTGCGTCGACGCGTTCGTGGGTCCGGGCCTCGGGAGCGGCCTGCGCATTCTGGAACGCGTGCGAGGCGAGGTCGGAGTCCCGGTTCTCTCCGACATCCACGAGCGGGCCGAGATCCCGGCGGCGGCCGAGGTGCTCGACGTGCTGCAGATCCCTGCCTTTCTGTGCCGGCAGACGCGGCTCCTCACCGAAGCCGCCGCCACGGGACGGTGCATCAACGTCAAGAAGGGGCAGTTCCTGGCTGCGGAGGACGTGCAGCACCTGGTGGACAAGTACGAGTCGCGCGGATCCGGGGGTCTGCTCGTGACCGAGCGCGGCACCTGCTTCGGGTATCGGAACCTGGTGGTCGACATGCGCGGCCTGCAGGTGATGCGCAGCTTCGACTACCCGGTGGTGTTCGACGTGACGCACAGCCTGCAGATGCCGGGTGGCGCCGGCAGCGAGACGGGTGGCGACCGCAGCTTCGCGCCGCTGCTGGCGCGCGCCGCCTGTGCCGCCGGTGTGGAGGCCTTGTTCCTCGAAGCGCATCCGGATCCGAGCCGGGCGCGGAGCGATCGGCACACGCAGATCCCGCTCTCGGAGACGCGCGATCTGCTGGCATCAGCACGCAAGTTCCACCTCCTCGAGCGGGGGCTGGCGCCGGGTTCCGGGAGCTCTCGCGCAACCTCCCGGGCTCCGGGAGCGTCGAACGACCGGGTGCGGGTCGCCGAGAAACGCGTCGAGAACGAGTTGCGGGGTCGAGCGTGAGCGCGAGCAAGCGAGTCAAACGGGCCACGAAGGGCACTTCGGGACGCGGCGCGACCGGCCGTGGCGTGCTCGGGGATGCGGGAGCTCCCGGGTGCGTCGCAGCAGAGACGCCAGCGACTCGAGAACGGCCCACTGCAGCGACGACCGGAGTGGACTCCTTGTACGAGGCGCGACGGGTGCTCGACAAGGAGATCGCTGGTCTGCGTGCGGTGCAGGAACGTCTGGGCACGAGCTTCGTCGAGGCGGTCGAGTTGCTCTGGGCGTGCAGCGGACGTGTCATCGTCACGGGGGTCGGGAAGTCCGGGATCGTGGCCAAGAAGATCGCCGCGACGCTCACCAGCACCGGCACGCGCAGCCTCTACCTGCATCCGGTCGAGGCCGCACACGGCGACATGGGCATCCTGGCCCCTGAGGACGTGCTGCTGGCGGTTTCGTACAGTGGCGCGAACGACGAGTTCGATGAGCTGTTCTCGGCGGCCGCGCGCATGCAGATTCCGATCGTCTCGCTCACCGGCAGCGGCGGTTCGCGAGTCGCCCTGTCCAGCAAGGTGGTCATCGACTGTCGTGTCCCGGAGGAGGCGTGCCCGTTGAATCTGGCTCCGACGGCCAGCACCACGGCGGCGCTTGCCGTCGGCGACGCACTGGCCGTGGCGCTGCTCAAGAAGCGCGGCTTCCGCGCCGAGCAGTTCGCCCTGACGCACCCGAGCGGCGTCCTCGGGCGCCGGCTGGTCCACGCCCTCGTACTCCACGCCGTACTTCTCCATGAACCGCTTGCGCAGCGTCCAGAACGGCTCGCTGTTGATCGGGTGGGCCGCGCCGTGGGACTTGTTGTCGTACTTGAGGTAGCCCCGGCCCTTGCGCGTCTTGAACCAGCCGA
>JBHHXQ010000394.1:0-2934 GCA_046757105.1 Candidatus Krumholzibacteriia bacterium | reverse complement strand
GGCCCGGCTGGATCGCATCCGGCCGGGCCGTCCGGCGTGCTGCTGCGGTTCGGGAGCGCCTCGGATCGGACCGCTGGCGTTTCTCGCCACTCCGAGGCTGGCCGCGCCGCGAGCGGCCGAGCCCCCGCAAGAGCCGCCGGATTCACGCCCTCGAAGCCCTAGCGGCGCCTCCGCGACTGTCTGCGCGACACGGCCCGGATGGTCTCGGCCGCGGCGCCGTCTGCAGCCGGCAGGTCGTTCCAGTTCAGAAGGACGTTGTAGACCAGTCGGAAGTCCGAGAGGTTGAGGTGGCGGTGCAGGGGGTTGAACGAGAACAACACCACACGACCGTCGCCTACCGGCACGTCGAGAATCGCCGGCTTGCCGTCCAGCTTGCCGGGCTCCTTGACGAAGCCCGAGAGCACGAGCCCCGCGTCGGCGGGGCTGCGCTTTTCAGCATCTTTCTGGTCGCCGCCCTCCTTCTCGGCCCGCTCGCTTTCCCCGGAACCGTCCTTGCCGGACGAGTCGCCTCCCCCCGCAGCATCCCCCTTTTCAGTGCCACCGGCCTCCCCTGCAGCCACGGGTTCCTCGTCGTCCTTGCCAACCTCCTTGGTGCCGAACTGCAAGACGACCAGATCGCGGTCGCGGTCGTGGACGTCGAAAAGCGGCAGGCTGCCCCGGAAGACGCTCGTGAGTTCCTCGCAGCCGTACCCGATCGGGTGCTCCGGCTTCAGGAGCTTGGCGCGGATCTCGGAGCCGGGCGTGCGGCCGACCGACGCCTTGTTCACGCGCCGCACGACGCCGCCGTCCACCGGCAGCGTGCCGGCGTTCCCCAGGGCCACGAGAACACCGCCCGAGTGGACGAAGTCCTCGAGATGCAGCAGGCCCGTGAAGCCCATTCCGCCCGTGATGTCGTCGGATGAGTTCGGGCTGCCGTGACTCGGAAACTCGGACGTCTTCGTGTACGCCAGCGGTCCGAAAGCCGGGTCGATGCCGTGCACGATGCGCTTGAACTCGCCCCAGGTGTTGGGGAACAGGATGACGTCGAAGCGATCGTCGAGCCGCCCGCGTTTGAGATCGTCGGGGTTGATGAGCGTGTACGAAATGCCTTCCCCGTCCAGCGTGTAGCGCACCCATCCGCAGTCCTGCGTCGCCGTCCACGTGTGCAGCACGGCGAGCCTGGGGAGATCGACCGCGTGATGCGGCGCGTCGGGAACGTGCTCCACCTCGATGAAGTCCAACCCGAGCTCGGAGGCGACATCCTCGATCCGCTCCCGCGCAGCGCGCACGATCCAGCTGCCGGCCGGGTACGTCTCGCCGTCGATCTCGAAGGCCTCCTCGGCCGCCTCGACCGAAGCGCGTCCGAGCCGCACGCGGGCGGCGAGCAACGCGGTCTGCCCCGTGTCGCGGAGGAGCCAGGTGCGCCCGGAGCCGCCGCGGGCCGACCTGCGTCCAGCGCCCGGGCCGGAGGCGCCCCCGAGCACCTTGCCGGCGAAGCGCACCGGTCCGCGAACCCTGGACATGGGGGCCTCCAGCACCGCCTCGTCGTCGATTCGCGAACCTTCCACGCCGAACAGCAGGGGCCACGTCCACGCCACGTCGTCGTACGGCGGATTCGGCTCGTCAGACGGGAACTTCTGCTCCTCCAGGAAATTGTAGATGGCGCTGCGGTACGGCTGATCCATGCGGATCACGTAGCTTCCGGCGGGGTACGTGGCGTCACCGGCCTCGAAGCTGTGGTCCAGCTGGTGGACGTCGAAACGGTGCTTCTGCAGCAGGTTGACCAGGTACGCCAGGCGGCTGCGGTCGCGTTGCTCCGCGGGGAAGATCCAGGCGTAGGGCGCTTCGGTGCGGCCCTTCTCGACCGCGCGTTCGCCCTTGACCCAGAAGTTGCGCAGCAGCTCGGCGCGGTGCAGCGCCGCGTAGTGCAGCGCCTCCAGCACGCCCGCCTGCATGTAGTTCGTGTTGTTGCGCAGCGACCAGTTCACCTTCTTGTCAGGCGGCCACGGGCGGTACCACTGCTCCTTCGTCACCGGCTTGCCGACGAACTTGCGCTCCTCGAGGTTGCGCTCGAAGGTTCCTGCCATCGCGTTGCCGAAAGTCTCGTAGAACCGGCCCATGCTGTTGTGGTTGTTCGCCACCGAGAACAGATAGCCTGGCCACCAGCCATCCCAGAACCCCCAGACCCAGACACCCGGCAGGCCCTGCGCCTGCAGCTCGCTGGCCTCGTGGTGCGCGAACTGCGTCCACTCGTTGATCGTCACGGGGTCGATGGCCCTGCTGTATGGCCCGTGTCCCGTCGAGATGTAGAGCAACGGCAGCGACTCGTGGAGGTCGTGCACGATCTGCGGGTGAAACTCGTAGTAGGCGCCGTGCACCGCACGTGTCAGGGCGAGCGTGAGCTGCATGCCGTCACGGTTGTTGTCGTGGAAGACGTAGTGCCCCCAGTAGGGTGGCGAGCCGAACTTGCGCAGCTCCTCGTAGGGAAGCTCGCGATCGCGTAGATGCCGATAGTACCAGTCGACCATGCGGTTGCGACCGTCCGGCTCGCACACCGGCGTGACGAGGACGACCAGGTTCTCGCGGATGGCGCGGATCTCCGGCCTCTCACTCACGGCGAGACGGTAGGCGAGCTCCATCAGCATCTCCGGGCTGCCGGTCTCCGGCGAGTGCAGCCCACCGAGCAGGTAGTAGATCATCTTGCCTTCCTGGACCAGGCTTTCCATCTCGCGGCGCGTGGTCTCGCGCGGGTCGGCCAGACGGCGCGCGATCTCCCTGTAGCGCTCGAGGTTGCGGAGCGACTGGGCATCGGTGATCACGGCGAGCAGGATCTCGCGCCCCTCCTCGCTCTCGCCGAGCGTGCGCACCTCGACGCGCGGGCTCGCCTCGGCGAGGCGGCGGAAGTATCCGTGAACGTCGGCCACCCGGCTGAGCTCGCCCGGTGCACCGACGAGG
>JBHHXQ010000393.1:0-2939 GCA_046757105.1 Candidatus Krumholzibacteriia bacterium | reverse complement strand
GCCTCGGCGGCGACGTACATCGACGGCGTGCGCGCGCAAGTGGCCGCGGATCCCAGCTCGGCCGTCATCCTGGTCGATGCGGGCGACACCTGGCAGGGCGATCCGGTGGGCTCGATCACCGAGGGCCGTGTCATGGAGGAGTACTACAACGTCCTCGACTACGACGTGGTGATTCCGGGCAACCACGAGTTCGACAAGGGGAAGGATGTCGCCATCCGGATGTCGCAGAACATGAAGCACAAGTTCGTGGCCTGCAACATCTACAGGAAGGGCACCCAGGACCTGGTCGAATGGGTGGAACCGTACCGCATCGTCGAGCGGGCTGGCCTGCGCGTCGGCATCATCGGCGCGAACACGCCCGGAACCGAGCACATGGCGTTCCAGCAGAACATCGAGGGGCTCGACTTCGGCCCGATCCTGCCGGCGGTCGAGAAGTACCGGGAACTCTTGTACGAGGAGAAGGGTTGCGACGTCGTCTTCCTCGTGGCGCACGAGGGGCTGCCGCATCAGACCGTCAAGGAGCAGACCTGGCAGAGACTGCTGCAGCGCGAAGAGGACGGCGAGGACATCCGCGAGGACATCCAGAACGCCATGGATCTGGCGCACGTGCTCGAGGGCATCCCGCTCATCGTGGGCGGGCACTCGCACGTGGGATACCGTGAGCCGTGGATCGATCCCGTGACGCACGCCATCGTCTGCGAGTCCTACGCTCGCGGCTCGTCCCTCGGACACATCATCCTGAAGTTCGACCCGGCGACGAAGACGCTGCTCGGCTACGAGGCGCCGCGGCGTGACGGCGTGCTCATCACGCTCTTCCAGGACGAATGGTGGCCGGACCGCGAGATGGCGAATGCCCTGAAACCGTACATCGAAGAGGCCCGCGAGGGGCTCGACGAGGTGGTGGGGAGCAGCCGCGTGGCGCTCACCCGCGGCACCAACAGCCCCATGGGGAACCTGATCACCGACGCCATGCGCGAACTCTTGGACGCCGATGTGGCGTTCACGAACAACGGCGGCATCCGTTCCGAGCTCGCGACCGGCAACATCACGATGGGCCACGTGCAGGAGGTCCTCCCCTTCGGGAACACACTCGTCGTGGTGCAGATGGATGGACGCACGCTACGCCGCATCATCGAACGCAAGAGCAGCGCTCGGAGCAGCGGCATCTCGCTGAGCGGTGCGGAGATCGTCGTCGACCCGGATGCGCCGCAGGAAGGCCGTGTCCTCGAGATGCGGGTTGGCGGCGAGCCTGTGGACGCGGACCGCGTGTACCGTGTGGTGACGACGAACTACCTGATGGAGGGGAACAGCGGCCTCGAGTTCCTGGCGCAGATCCCCGCCGGCCAGCAAGAGTACACACAGCAGCTCACGCGCGAGGCCGTCATCCTCTACCTCCGGAAGCATTCGCCGGTGCGGCCGCGGGTCGACGAGCGCTGGAGGCTGAAGCGAGGCGGCGAGATGGCGGCGTACCTGAAAGGATGGCACGAGCCCTCGAAGGTCGCCGGCCCAGCAAGAACGCCCTGACCGATGGAGGTGGGCATGCGAGCTGTCAGGGTCCTGGGTGTCTCCTGGGTGCTCGTGCTGGCTGGAGGAACCGTGCAGGCGGAGACCGCTTCGAAGGCACTGGCGAAGCTGGCGCGGGAGTATTGGGAAGCGGAGCTGCGCGCCAATCCGGTCCATGCGACCTCCCTCGGCGACCGCAGGTACGATCACCTGTTGCCGGACGAGACGCCGGAGGCCCGTGCAAGAGAGCGCGCGCACCTCACGAGCCTGCGGGAGCGGGCCGCCGCGCTCGACCCCGCGAGCCTGTCCGGGGCGGAGCTCATCGACCGCTCGATGCTCCTCGAAGTGCTGGACGGGAGACTCGCGGTTCTCGACTGCGGCTTCCCGGACTGGGTCGTCGATCCCCTGGATGGACCGCAGATCTTCTTCCAGAACATCCCGTCGCTGCAGCCCGTCGGGACGCCCGCACAGGCCCGCGCCATGGTGCAACGCTGGCGCGCCATGGGCCCGTACCTGGACGCGCACATCGCCAACCTGCGAACCGGGCTCGAGAACGGGCGCGCGGCGACGTCCGACCAGGTGCGCCGTGTTCTCGAGCAGCTCGACGAGACCCTGGCGGCAGACGTCGAAACGTGGGCGTTGTTGTCGCCCCTGCAGGGCGAGCACGCGGACTGGCCCGGGCCCGACCGCGACGCCTTCGAGAGGGACCTGCGAGCCGCAGTCCGCAACGTGGTGCGGCCGGCGTTCACGCGCTACCGTGACTTCCTGGAATCGGACGTGCTTCCCGTCGCTCGACCGCAGGACGAGGTGGGCCTCGCGCACCTGCCGGATGGCGATGCCTGCTACCGTGCGATGATCCGGCACCACACGTCGCTCGATCTGCCGGCGGCGGAGATCCATCGGATCGGCAAGCGAGAAGTGTCGCGCATCATGGGCGAGATGCGAGCTCTCGGATCCAGAGTTCTGGGGACGGACGATCTGGACGAGATCCTCAGCCGGCTGCGAGGCGATCCTGCGCTCTACTTCGAAACGCGCGACGGCGTCGAGAACAAGGCCCGCGAAGCCCTGGAGCGGGCGCAGGAGGCCGTGCACGCCTACTTCGGCATCCTGCCGCAGGCAGCGTGCGTCGTCGTCCGCATGGAGCCGCACGAGGAGAAGCACTCGACGATCGCCTACTACCGGCAGCCGGCCCTGGACGGCTCGCGTCCGGGGCGCTACTACATCAACACGTACGCGCCCGAGACGCGTCCGCGCTACGAAGCCGAGGCGCTCGCCTTCCACGAGGCGATCCCCGGGCACCATCTGCAGATTGCCGTCGCCCAGGAGCTGACCGGCATCCCCGAGTTCCGCAAGCACACCGGCACGACCGCCTTCGTCGAGGGCTGGGCGCTCTACACCGAGCAGCTCTCCGACGAGATGGGGCTGTACTCCGGCGA
>JBHHXQ010000392.1:0-3051 GCA_046757105.1 Candidatus Krumholzibacteriia bacterium | reverse complement strand
TGGGTAGGTGCACGGTTTCCTTGGACACGCCTTTGGGGGTGCGCCCCTGTAGGAGATGGTGTCCATGGCAGGACGAAAGAAGACATCGAAGTCGCCCATCGCGGAGCGGAGGCGTAGCCGGAGCTCCGCGACGGGCGGTGGCGGGGCGGACGTGGGCCGCTGGAGTTCGAAGCGGAAGATGGAGGCGGTGCTGCGCCTCCTGAAGGGCGAGGCGCTGGACGCGGTCTCGCGCGAGCTGAAGGTCTCGACGAGCAAGCTGGCCTCGTGGCGGGAGGAGTTCCTGGCGGCCGGCCAGGCGGGGCTGAAGGCGCGCGAGCCGGACGACCGCGACGAGCGGATCAAGGAGCTGCACGCCAAGATCGGCGAGCTGACGATGGACAAGGAGCTCCTGGAGGAGCTGGTGGACCGGATGGAAGGGCGGTGTGGCCGCCCTCCGCTGCGGAGGTCGAAGCCGTGAGCCAGGCCTACTCGATCTCCGCGCGTCGTCGCTACGGCCTGGCCCGGGTCTGCCGCCAGTGGCGGTGTGCTCGCTCGAGCGTGTACGACGCGCGGAGGCGGCGGGCCCTCGAGGAGCGCGGCGTCTCGCCGGTCGCCCGCAAGCGTGGGCCGGTGGGCGCGTGTACGGACGAGGAGCTGGCGGGGCACATCCGGCGCGTGATCGCGGAGTCGCCCTGGGTCGGCGAGGGCCACCGCAAGGTGTGGGCCCGGCTGCGCTTCGAGGGCATCCGGACCGCGCGCCGGCGGGTGCTGCGCGTGATGCGCGAGCACGGGCTGCTCGCGCCGACGCGTCTCGGCCGGGCGCGGGGCCCGAAGGCGCACGACGGGACGATCGTGCCCGAACGTCCCGACGAGCTGTGGGGCACGGACATGACCGGCACGATGACCGAGGAGGGCCACGCGGCCATCTTCTTCGTGGTCGACCACTGCACGGCGGAGTGCCTCGGCATCCACGCGGCCCGGTGCGGGACGCGCTTCGAGGCGCTCGAGCCGCTGCGCCAGGCCGTCCGGGCCCGCCACGGTGCCTTCGCGGACGACATCGCCTTCGGCGTCGCGCTGCGCCACGACCACGGCCCTCAGTTCGTCTCCGACGCCTACCAGGACGAGGTGCGCTTCCTGGGGATCGAGTCGAGCCCGGCGTACGTCCGCGAGCCCGAGGGCAACGGCTGCGCGGAGCGCTTCGTGCGCACGCTCAAGGAGCAGCTCCTGTGGCTCTGGCGCTTCGCGACCGTCGAGGAGCTGCAGCGCGCGATGCAGGACTTCAAGGAGCGCTACAACCGCGAGTGGCTGATCGAGCGGCACGGCTGGATCAGCCCACGCGCGCAGTACGAGCGGCTCGTCGCGGCCGCGGAGGCGGCGGCGTGACCAGGCGCCGGCGACGTGACCGACGCTGGATCGGCCTCCTGGAGCCTCACCGATGCGTGCATCCTGCACGCCGAGGTCGGGGGGAACGATCAAATCCGGGCATCGAGAGTAACGTCAACCTTGTGTCCGAGGAACCGGGTGCGCTACACGAGCGCGTTGCGGGCGCCTGCGTTCCCGGGCCGTGTTCGACCGGACGCCACCCGGGCTCGGTCCGTCGAGCGCCACGCACGTCTCGGCCGGCGGCGCTCGAATTCGAGCGGATCGATACTCTTCGGTGGCGGGGGCTCCGACCGTGTACGATGCGAACTTCCGAGTATTCTCCCGTGAGCCCTCCCCGAACACACTCCCGCGCCACCCCGAAGCGCTTGTTCGTTCCTACGGACACGTACGACCGAGTTACGCACTACATGTTCCGCTACCCTGCGAAGTTCCACGGACGTCCTCCCCATTTCCTGATCCGGTCGAAGTGAGAAATCTCTCATAATTCGACAGGAGAGAAGATGGCCCGCAAGACGCGTTACACGAGCGAGCAGATCGCCTTGGCCCTGCAGCAGCACCAGGCCGGCATCCCGCTGCACGAGATCATCCGCAAGTACGGCATCAGCCAGCAGACGTTTTATCGCTGGCGCCACAAGTACGGCGGCCTGGCCCCGAGCGAGGTGCGCCGGCTCAAGCAGCTCGAGGACGAGAATCGACGGTTGAAGCAGCTCGTCGCCGACCTGACGCTCGACAAGCAGATCCTTCAGGACGTGCTGAAAAAAAAAGACTGAGGCCCGCCCGGCGCCGGCAGGAGGTCGCCCGGGTTCAGGATCGCTACCGGGTGAGCGAGCGGCGGGCCTGCGACCTGCTGCGCTTCGCGCGCAGCAGTCATCGGTACCGATCGGTGCGCCAGGACCCGGTCGCGTTGCGCCAGCGGCTCAAGGAGCTCGCGATAACCCGGCCGCGGTTCGGGTACCGGCGGCTCTGGGTCCTGCTGCGTCGTGAGGGCTGGGCCGTCAATCACAAGAAGGTCTATCGCCTCTACCGCGAAGAGGGCCTCTACGTGCGCCAGAAACGCCGAAAGAAGCGGACGAGCCAGCTGCGCGTGCTGCCGCAGCCGCCGTCGTCCATCAACGAGTTGTGGACGATCGACTTCATGCAGGACGCCACTGCGCAGGGGCGGACGCTGCGCGTCTTCGGCGCGATCGACGTGTTCAGCCGCGAGTGCGTGGCCCTGCACGTCTCGCCCAGCATTCCGGCGCCAACCGTGACCGCACTGCTCGACCAGGCGATCGCGCGGCGCGGCAAGCCCGCGGCGATCCAGCTCGACAACGGGACCGAGTTCACGAGCAATCACTTCGACCTCTGGGCGTACACGAACAGCGTGCGTCTCAACTTCAGCCGACCGGGGAAGCCCGGCGACAACCCGTTCATCGAATCCTTCAACGGCCGCCTGCGGGACGAGTGCTTGAACGTGCACTGGTTCAGCGGCCTTGACGACGCGCGCCGAAAGATCGAGGATTGGCGACGCGACTACAACGAAACGAGACCCCATTCTTCCTTGGGGGATCTGGCCCCGGCGACGTATGTCGCTGAGCTGCTTGGCTTAAGCCCAGCAGCTCAGCTTTGAAACCCGAGATGGACCACCGAAGCCTGGACCAGCGTGCGTTCGATCTCTCCCGTTCGCAGTAGCTCGTCGAGGATGCGCCC
>JBHHXQ010000391.1:0-3059 GCA_046757105.1 Candidatus Krumholzibacteriia bacterium | reverse complement strand
GGAGCGCAGCGCGCGCACGGCCTTTCTGCGCGGCTACATCGGCGAGCGGCGCGAGCCGGCGCCCCACTTCCTGCCGCCGCGCCGCGACAGCATCTCGAACCTTCTGACGCTGTTCGAGATCGAGAAGGTGTTCTACGAGCTGCAGTACGAGCTGCACCACCGTCCCGACTGGGTGGGGATCCCGTTGCGGCGCATCCGCAGACTCCTGGATGTTTGAGGCACTCGTGGGCTGGTCTCTCGAACGGGGTGCGCGCGTCTGCCGCGATGGATCCGTGCGCTTCCACGTCTGGGCGCCGCGCGCGGCTCGTGCCGCCGTGCGCGTTCTTCGGGACTCCGGGTTCGAGACGCTGGCGATGCAGCGCGGGGACGGCGGCAACTTCGAGGCCCGCGTCCCGGACGTGCCCGCGGGTGCCGGCTACAGCATTCGTCTCGACGACGGACCGGACCGCCCCGACCCGGTCAGCCGCCACCAGCCCGAGGGCGTGCGCGGTGTGTCGCGCGTGGTCGATCCACTCGAGTTCGCGTGGACGGATGCGGGCTGGACGGGCGTCGAGATCGCCGATCTCGTCCTGTACGAGATCCACGTCGGGACCTTCACGCCGGAGGGCACGCTCGACGCCGCGCGCCAGCGCCTGCCGGAGCTCTCTCGGCTCGGCATCACCGCGGTCGAGCTCATGCCGGTGGCGGAGTTTCCCGGCGCCCGCAACTGGGGCTACGACGGTGCCCACCCCTACGCGCCCCAGAGCACGTACGGGGGCCCGCAGGCGCTGAGGCGCTTCGTCGACGCCGCGCACGCCGCCGGCCTCGGAGTGGTTCTGGACGTCGTCTACAACCACATCGGACCAGAGGGCAACTTCCTGGCCGAGTTCGGCCCGTACTTCAGCGAACGCCACCGCACTCCATGGGGCGCCGCCATCAACTTCGATGGCCCCGGATGTGCCGAGGTGCGCCGGTACTTCATCGACCACGCCCGCGACGGGGTGACGGAGTTCCACGTGGAGGGCCTGCGCCTCGATGCGGTGGAGACCATCTACGACGCCAGCGAGATCCACATCCTGCAGGAGATCGGCGAGGCCGTGCACGCGCTGGCGCGGGAGCTCGGAAGACGGGTGCTGGTGATCGCGGAGAGCGACCTCAACGACCCCAGGCTGCTGCGGCGCCGAGCGCAGGGTGGCTACGAGCTCGATGCGCAGTGGAGTGATGACTTCCATCACGCCCTGCACGCATTCCTCACCGGTGAACGAAGCGGCTACTACGCGGACTTCGGGGGCCTCGATCACGTCGTCCACACGCTGCGCGATCGTTTCGTGCTCGACGGACGCTACTCGAAGCACCGTCGACGGCGTCACGGCGCGCCAGCCCGCGATCTGCCCGGCGATCGCTTCGTCGTCTACATCCAGAACCACGACCAGGTCGGCAACCGCGCGCAGGCCGAGCGCCTCTCCACGCTGGTGCCGCCGGAGTCGGCGCGTCTCGCGGCCGCCTTCCTCCTGTGGTCGCCGTTCGTGCCGCTGCTCTTCATGGGTGAGGAGTACGGCGAGACCAGCCCGTTCTTCTTCTTCGTCAGCCACGGCGAACCAAGCCTGGCGGCGGCAGTTCGTGAGGGGCGCCGGCGCGAGTTCGAATCGTTCGGATGGACTGGCGAGATTCCCGATCCGCAGGATCCGGAAACCCTGGAGCGCTCGCGACTGGACTGGTCGCGGCGCACCCGGCCCGGTCATGCGCAGCGTCTCCAGCTCTACCGCGACCTGCTGCGGCTGCGGCGCCAGGAGCCGGCCCTGCGTGCCGGGGCGTCGCAGGTCGTCGTCCATTCCGACTCGGCCGACTGGATCGCGTCGGTCCTGCGCCCGCAGACCGGGCGCTCGCTCCTGGCCGCCTTCAACTTCGCCGCTGCGGCACGTTGGGTCGAGTTCCCGGAGCTTCCCGGGCCGCGCTGGCTGCGCGTTCTGTCCACGGACGATTCGAGGTACGGAGGGCGTGGACCGCACGCGCCGGCGGTCCTGCGAGGCGCGGCCGCGGGCGCCGGTCGCCTGCTGGTTCCCGGCCGCACGGCGGCGCTGTATCGCCCCGACCCCACACCCGGCGGCGAATCGCCGGCGATTGACCTCGACGAGCGCACGCAACGCCATTAGGATGGGTGCGATGACCCAGAGCTGCGTACCCGACGTCCACTGCCACCTGGATGCGCTCGAGGATGCCGAGCAGGCCGTCGAGGAGGCACTCGAGGCCGGCGTACGCCCGATCTGCGCGGTCGGCACCGAGCAGGTGTCGAGCGAGCGCGCCCTGGAGCTGCGCCAGAAGTATCCCGGCGACGTCCTCGCGGCGGTGGGGCTGCACCCGAGCGAGATCGCGAACGTCGAGGACTCCGAGCTGCGTGCGGAGCTCGAGTTCGTGGAGAGGGCCCTCGAGACGGCGGACGCCCTGGGGGAGGTGGGGCTCGACTATCGCGACGCGAGCGACGAAGCACAGCGGGCTCGGCAGCGCGAGGCGCTCGACCGCCAGCTGCGCTGGGCCGAGTGCTGGAGGAAGCCGGTCAACATGCACTGCCGGCGCGCCGAGCACGACGTTCTCGACGTTGCGGCCGAATTCGCCCAACGCACGGGCCTCGGTGTGAACCTGCATTGGTTCACACATTCCGAGAAGCTGGCGCGGCGTTGCGCCGAGAGCGGAGTCTACATCTCGCCGGGGCCGTCCATCCTGCACAGCGAGCCGCAGGCCAAGGTCGCCGGCTTCATCGCGACGCAGCTGCTGCTTCTCGAAACCGACAGCCCGACGCCGTACGGGGGGGAGCGGGCGCGGCCCGCATGGGCCCGGCGCGTCGCCGAGCGTCTCGCCGAGATCCGTGGGCAATCGCTCGAGGGGCTCGCCGATATCCTGCAGGACAACTTCCGTCGCTACCTCGGCCGGACGTCGCCTCCCGGCGCCCCAGCCGGAGCTTGAGATCGCTCCGGCGCGGCGCTGGACGGAGGGTCGGGGCGTACGCTCCTCCGCGCACATCCTGTGCGCTCCGTCGCTCGGCACGCGTCCTACTCCGGCCTCCATGCCTGCGCTCGACGGAC
>JBHHXQ010000390.1:0-3143 GCA_046757105.1 Candidatus Krumholzibacteriia bacterium | reverse complement strand
CGGGACCCGCGTCCACGGCGTCATGCCTCAGAAGATCGACTACAGCGTCGAAGCGGCCTACCAGACCGGAAGCACGGAAACGGGCCCGGCGACGAAGGTCGACGTCGGAGCCTACCTGGTGGCCGCCGAGGCTGGCGTGACGTTCGGAAGCGAGGCCCGCCCGGTTCGCCTGGGTGCTGGCTTCGACTACCTGTCGGGCGACGACGACGCCACCGACAACGAGATGAATACGTTCAACACGCTGTTCGCGGACATGCACCATTTCTACGGTCTCATGGACATCCCGCTGCTCTCGGATGCCGGCCTGCAGGATATCAAGCTCGACCTCCAAGGCACGGTGTTCCACAGCGCGGACCACAAGGTGGTGGTGGCTGGAGAAGTGCACAACTTCCGGCTTGCCCGGGCCGGAGATGCCGCGGGCTCGCTGGGCACCGAGGTCGACGTGCATGCCAGATGGGCGTACCACGATCGCTACGTGCCGACCGTCGGCGTCAGCGTCTTCATGCCCGGGGACGGCATGGCCGGTCCGGAGCCCGGGGTCGAAGCCGACAACGCCTACTGGTTCTACGCGCAGGGGACGGTGACGTTCTAGCCGGTGCACCGTCGCAGCCCTGTCGATCCGAGAGCCCCGTGCCTGCGCGGCGGGGCTCTCGCGCTTTCTCCCCCGCCCCGCCGCAGTGGCGGTGGCTCTGGCGGGCACATCGGCGTTCCTGTGCGGGAGAACACAGGGCGATGCATGTCGGGCAAGACGTGGACTGGAGCGGGGCAGCGGGAAGGATCGGTCGGGGCGGCGTCACGAGCCCGGGGCGCAGACCATGGAGGTCGGAGCAGGGCGAGTGCCGAGCGACGGAGCATGCATGGATGCATGCGGAGGAGCGCCCGCCCCGACCGATCCTTCCCGCTGCCCCGCGCTCGAAGGCGGCGACTCCCCGCGCAGCAACGTCGTGCACCGCCTGGATTCTCTTCACTTGCACCGCAGACGCATCGTCGCTAGGCTGGTGGTCTTGCGTGTCGTGCCCGGGCGTTTCGTCATGCCGAGCGTTCGGTGTTGTGTGAACGGGTGGCCAAGGCAGGGTGGTGTCGATGCGCGATCGCCTCTACTCGACTGCAGACCTCGCCCGCATCTGTGGCGTGAGCATCTCCACGATCAAACGCTGGACCGACACGGGCCTGCTGCGCTGCGCGCGCACGCCAGGAGGTCACCGCAAGTTCCGTGTGCAGGACGTCGCGGAGGCGGCCCGCCAGCTCGGCACCAGCATGGCCGGGGCCGACGAGACATCGCGACCGCACGCGGGGCTGGACGAGCTCGGTTTGCTCCTCCTGCACGGCAACCGCGAGGCTCTGGTCGCGCGCGGCGCCGACCACCTCGAGTTCGGTGAAGGCGAAGCGATCCGGCAGATGCTGCTCGACCTGCATCGCCACGGGATGTCGTTCTCCGAGGTCGGCGATCAGGTGCTGCGCGCGGCGCTCGAGGAGCTGCGTGCGGGCACGCGCCGCGGGCACGTGGACGACTGCGTCCTGCGGCGAGCCGAGCGCCTGGCCGATGCAGCCGCAATGCACCTCATGGAGCAGATCCCGCCGCCGTCGCTGCAAGCACCCGCGGCGCTGGTGGCCGGCGCCCCGGGCGTCTGGGATCCGTTGTGGCCGGCGCTCTGCACGCTCACCCTCTCCGAGCTCGGCTGGAAGGTGGTCGACCTCGGCCCGGAGGTTCCCCTTTCCACGCTGCGGCATGGCCTCGGGCGCGAACGCCCCGGCCTGGTGGTCCTGATCCGTGCCGCCATGGCGGAGACGGATCTGGCCGCGCTGCGGCTCGAGGCGGAAGGACACGGCGCCGAGTTCCTCACGTTGCCCCCGCCTGCAGGCACCGAGGTGGCGCTGGCACATCTACGGCAGCGCGCTCGTGAGCGCGAGCGCCATCTCGCGGCCTCGGTGGTCTAGAGCGCCGTCCGGGCATCGGGGCGCATCCGCCCCGCGTCCGCGCCGGGACGTCCCGGTGGATGCCGGCACGACCACATCGGGTCGGATGCCCCGTGACAGGACGCTCCGGCGACGCGAAGCCGTGCGGTTCGACGCGCGACGCGGCGAACGGCGCCTGCGCTCCCGAGGAATATGTCGCGCGCCCCACCGGTTGTGAATCGTGCAGGACCTCTTCGAGGTCCCAGCCTCCCGTGCCGACGACCGGTGGATCATGCAGCGAACCTCCATCCTTCCCGCAACCCTCGTTCTCCTGGCAGCCCTGAGCAGCCCGGCCTGGCCCCAGCTGGGTCCGGGTGACGAGGCACCGGACTTCTCCCTCCCGGACTTCGAGGGCACCGAGTTCACGCTCCGCGAATTCCGCGGCAAGGTCGTCCTTCTGGACCTGATCGGCTACGCCTGCTCGCCGTGCATCCAGTCGGCCCCTGGCGTCGAGGCGATCTGGCAGGACTTCAAGGAAACCGGGGCTTTTCAGGCGCTCGCCCTCGACATGTGGAACGGCGCCGCGCCTCTGGTGCAGACGTTCATCGACCAGACCGCTGTGAGCTTCCCGGTGCTCCGCCATGCGGCATTCCTGCAGGGCCCCGCCTTCTACGGCATCACGTTCGACAACTACGTCGTCATCGACCCGGACGGCATCATCCGCTACACTTCGGTGGACGAGGCGTTCGGATCCTTCAACGACGCTGCCATTCGCACCGTCATCGAACGACACCTGCCGGTTCCAGTCGAAGAGCACACCTGGGGCGGCATCAAGGAGCTATATCGATGAGATTCCGCACGTCGGCGGCGCCGGCACGAGTCCTGATGGTGGTGTTGGTGGTGCTCGTGGTTCCGGGAGCCGGGCGCCACGCCTCGGCCGGCGACGAGCCGTCGCAGCTCGTCGGCGGCTCCGTGAAGAGCATCCTCGAGGGCTTGCACCTCGAGGACGTCGACGGCAGGCGCGCCGACCTGTCGAGCTACCTCGGGACGGGGCCCGTCGTCCTCGACTTCTGGGCCACCTGGTGCAAGCCGTGCCTGGCGGCCTTCCCCGAGCTCAACGAGCTGTACGAAGATCTCGAGCCGCGCGGACTGCAGGTCGTCGGAATCAACGAGGATGGGCCGCGCAACGCCTCCAAGATCAAGCCGTTCATGAAGTCGCACGGCTATACGTTCCCGGTGGTGTTGGA
>JBHHXQ010000389.1:0-3147 GCA_046757105.1 Candidatus Krumholzibacteriia bacterium | reverse complement strand
ATTCGGCCAGGGCGTGGAACAGCGCCTCGGGCAGCCGGCGCTTCAGGCCCCAGCGGGCGGCCGACTCCCGGTACAGCTGCGCGTAGCGCCCGAGCGCCGCCGGGTCGCGCGCCCGGCGCACCCGGACCCCGAGCTTCTCGGCCTTGCGGATCTTGTTGCGGTTCCGGGAAGTGAGCGCGCCACGGAACAGCTCCTGCGGATCGTCCGCCAGATCGAGCACCTGACAGGTCTCGGGTTCGCGCCGCCACGCTGGCGAGGCTGCTCCGCTCCCTTCGAGGCTTGTCGCGAAATCATGGATGCGCACGAGCAGCACGCGCGCCGACCGCGCCAGATGCTCGAGCTCGCCCCACACGGCGGCGGCGGCGGACGCGGAGTGGGCGACGATGCCACCATACGTCCCGAGAGCCCCGGCGTACAATCGCACCATCCCGAAGCGGCGCACCGCGACGAGCGGACACGCCCCCAGCAGCGAGCCGTCTGCATCCTCGGCCGCGACCACCCACGGCCGGTACCTCGGCTCGGCGAGGTGCAGCGCACGCAGCCACACCGTGGTCTGGAAGAACGAACCCGCGGGCACCGCCGCGAGCCCGTCGAGACCCACCGGCATCTCGTCCCGATACAGGCGTACGACCAAACCTCATCCCTCACACACAACGCCCCACCTGCGGCCATGAAGCGCGGCTCGGCACGAAGGATCGGTGCGGGCATCCCCTACCGCGCATAGTAGCGGACCAGCTTGGCCACGGACCTGATGACGTCCTGGATGTCCGCCTCCGGCATGTGCGGGAACAACGGCAGCGACAGGCAGCGGTCGGCGAAGTCCTCGGTGCGCGGCAAGGGCCGGCGCAACGTCAGCTCGCGCCCTGCCGGATGCCGATGGTAGGGGATGAAGTGGACGCTCGGCACCACGCCCTCTTCCCGCAGCGCACGACCGAAGTGGTCGCGATCGACGCGCAGCCGCTCGCGGCGCAGTCGGACCACGTAGAGATGCCAGGCGTGCTGCGCCCCCGGGCGCGCCGCGGGCAGCTCCAGGGCTTCGAGATCCGCCAGGTTGCGCGAATAGGCGGCCGCCACGCGGGCGCGCGAGTCGCGCAGCTCTTCCTCGCGCTGCAGCTGCGAGAGGCCGAGCGCCGCCTGCACGTCGGTCATGTTGAACTTGTAGCCGGCGAGCTCGATCTCGTAGTACCAGCTACCCCGATCGGTGTAGCGCTTCCACGCGTCGCGCTGCATGCCATGGTAGCCGAGGAGCCGCGCCTTCTCCGCCACGTCCGCGCGCGCACAGGTCAGGAGCCCGCCCTCGCCGGTCGTGATGCACTTCGTGGCGTAGAAGCTGAAGGCGGTCGCATCACTCCACGCACCGATGGGACGCCCCTCGAGCCCGGCACCGAAGGCGTGTGCCGCGTCCTCGACGAGAACGAGGTCGTGACCTCGCGTGATGTCGAGGAGCTCGGGAAGCCGGCACGGCTGCCCGCCGTAGTCGACGCCGACGACGGCGCGGGTTCGCGGCGTCAGCAGGTGCGACACCTCGTCGGGATCCACGCCGAGGCTGGCCGGCTCGATGTCGGCCAGGACCGGCTCGGCACCGGTGTGTCGGATGGTGTTCACGCTCGAAGCGAAGGTGAGCGATGGAACGATCACCTCGTCCCCGGGTCCGATCCCGAACGCACGCAGCGCGAGGAAGAGAGCCGCCGTACACGAGCTGGTGGCGAGCGCCTGCGCGACGCCCAACCGCGCCGCACACGCCGCTTCGAACTCCGCCGTGCGGGGTCCGACCGTGAGCCAGCCAGAGCGCAGCGTCTCGACCACGGCCCCGATGTCGGCGTCCGAGAGCGCGATCCGGAAGAACGGCACCGGCGCACCGGCACGCACCGGCGTGCCGCCCTCCAGTGCGGGAACGTCCGTCGACATCACCCTCCTTCACGGAGCGCGGCCGTCACCCGCCGAGGCCGCCGTCCGGGTCAGCGAATCACCACGAGCGGTGCCACCTTGGTGCCGTCGCTGGTGTCGATCCGCACCATGTAGATGCCGCTCGTCGCGTCGAAGAACGTCCCACCTTGGCCGCTGCGGCTGACGAAGATCCGCAGGTCCCAGATCTCCTCGTTCTCGTCCGTGACGGTCTTCTCGAACACGACCTCACCCTCCAGGTTGTAGATCTTGACCCGCGCCGGCAGGTTGACGTCGGCGAGGAAGATGCGCTCCTGACCCTGCAGGACCCGAACGGGATTCGGAAACACGAAGGCCTTCTCGATGGGGATCCGGATGCCCGCCCCCAGCGCGCCGACGTCGACCGTTGCGATGCCCGCATCGGTCGCCATGTGGAGCCGGCGGCGGGAGGCGTCGTACGCCAGCGAGTTGACCTTGGGAGACGGCAGCGGCGCGATGCTCTGCATCGGATCGTAGAGTCTGCCAACCGTCTGAGCCGCCGCCTCGTTCAGCTCGGCGATCTTCGCGCGCGTGCTGAAGGCGTCCACCTCGAGCACGCTGTCGCGCAGGCTGATGCGGTTCAAGCCGTTCACGGTGGCGACCCAGAGGTTCCCCAGGTCGTCGATGAGCAGGTCCTGGAGGTCGGGGCTCACGAGCCGCGCCGCCGCCCCGGTCTGGACGCCGAGGGTCAGCAGCGTGTCGCGCTCCACGGTGTCGTACTCGAAGAGGCTGGCGCCGGTGCCGACCCACAGCCTCGAGCGGTTCGCGGGGTCGACCGCGATGTCGCGGTACGCACCCACGGTCATGCCGCCGAGCTGCAGCGCCTCGAAGTTGGCCTCTCCGGGAACGAAGAGATCGTCCGAGTTGCGCCACAGCACGAGCCCGTCCTGACCGGCATTGTTGACGCCGAGGTAGGCCTTCGTCCACGGTCCGGACGTGGTCTCGAACGCGATGGCGCCGATTGCACTGCCCCCCAGGAGGTCCGCACGCAGATTCAGGACGCTGTCGGTGCCGGCCGACAGCACGTCCAGGCCGCCCGGCCCCGGCTCGTCTCCGTCCGAGAGAAAGAAGCGGTTGCCCTCTCCGTCCTCCTCGATCTTCCAGTAGCGGCCCCCGAAATTCTTCTCGTCCGGATCGATGTGGTCCCACACGTCGGCCGCGTGCGCGCAGCCGGGATCGGCCACGAGTCGATCGACCGGTGCGCGCTCCCCGATCGGCAGCGGT
>JBHHXQ010000388.1:0-3156 GCA_046757105.1 Candidatus Krumholzibacteriia bacterium | reverse complement strand
TGGATCTATCAGGCGATCGCACCGGGACAGTGGACTTTGGTTGGCCGAGTCGAGGACCCGCAACCGAACAATCTACCCCATCTTGGAATCTACAGGTTCGACCTCAACCAGAACGGCAAGCCCGAACTCATCTGGGCCGGCTCGCCCACGACTCTGATCCTGGAGCACCGGACCGGGACGTCGGATGTAGGCGGCGACACGGGTCCTACACTTGGCTCGCTCGCCTCGTTCCCGAATCCATCCCGCGAGCAAGCAGAACTCCGCATGCTCGCGGGAGCAGATGCCGTCACCTGCCTCAGTGTCTTCGATGTTGCCGGAAGACTCGTCGAGCGTAGGATGCTTCGCGGTGATTCGAAGGGACGCATCCTGTGGCCCACGGCGCACCTCGCTTCGGCGGTGTATCTACTTCGGCTCGAGGACGCGAACAGGCGACCGCTTGCCGTTGGCCGTGGCATCGTGATGCGCTAATGTGGACTTCCACTCTGCCTGCATGGACGAGACGACGGGTGCCAACAAGAGCATTACTGCTCTCGGTTCCTTCAAGATGTTCGAGCCACTCGTAGAAGCCTTCCTGGCTCGTCTCCTTGCGATCGTCCGCCACATGCAACACCACCCCTCGGGACAGATCGCACACCACAGTCACGTACTCGTGGCGCTTCTGGAAAGACGTCTCCTCCACCCCAAGCCGCTTCGGCGGGCTCAGCTTGCGACGAGCGAGACCACGAGGCACCGCTCGAGCATGACCCCGCCCACCTCGTCCCAAAACCAGCCGCCGCGATGCTCGCGTCCGGCGCGAGCCAGTTGATGGCCTGCTCGTCTCCATGCTGAAGGATTCTGAAGCTAGCGCCCTGATCGCTCTTGTACACGACGAACTCCAGCACCCGCAGCGCAAACCTCTGCACGTTCGCCTTACCCCTCAATCCCACGTGCCTATGGATCAGCTCCTCAAGTTCCTCCAGGCGCCAGTTTCTCTCTCGCGTCAAGTCAACAATCACGGTCGTCCAGGGAATACGTGGGCCGTCCAGGGAACACGTGGGTCACCCAGGGAACACATGGGTCACCCAGGGAACACGTGGGTCGCAGACACACGGGTCGTCCAGAGAACACGCGCGTCGCCCGAGGAACGCGGGTCGCCCTGGGAACACGCGGGTCACCCAGGGAACAGGTGGGTCGTCCAGGGAACACGCGGGACGGCTCTTCCTCATGGTCTCTTCTCGACCAGGTGTGCCCCGAGAACTCGAGCCCGAGGATCCTGTGGGCGCGGGGACTTGCTGATCGGTGTCGCGGTCGGGTGCGGGAACCAGGACTCGACTCTACCGGCGGTCCCATTCCGGCAAGCGTCCCGGACCCGAGGCCGTCCAGTACTTCTTGGAGAATGCAACCGGCTCCAACCATCGTGGATCGATGCAGCCGGACACCACGACGAGAGAACAACCGCGTCGTGGTTCCCTTCGACGGACAGGATAGGCAGGGAACGCGTTGCGCGGCAAGCGCATCCACGCTGCGCCTGCCGGGGGGCCGCGCCGGCGGCGCCGAGTCGCGTCGAGCGCGACTACGACAACGGCAGCTCGGGCTCGCCCGGATAGGTCACCGCACCGGTTTCGTCCACGTGGGCGAAGGACGTGAGGCGATGCTCCCGCGCAGCGGCGACCGACGTGATGTGCAGCACGCACCAGCCGCGCGCCAGCAACGCGTCGGAGAGCAGCTGGCGGTGGCAGCGGAAGTACAACGCCTCCGCGCACATGAAGGCCGTCGGACGTTTCAGGGCCCAGGCTTCGAGCTCTCGCAGCGCGCCGGCGAACTCCGGACTCGTCATGGCATCGGCGTAGGCGCGAAAACCCGCCACGCGCCAACCGCGGTTCGTGGACGGGCCCGCCGCCGGACGCCGGCGTCCGCCGAGACGCGGCATCCAAACGTAGGAGACGCCGACCCGAGGCAGTGTGTTCTCGAGAGACTGTCGCGCGAAGTGCGGATGCCGTCGCGACGTCGGATACGACCGCACGTCCGCCAGCTGCCGGACACCATGCACTTGCAGCAGCGCAACCAGCTCCTCGAACGTCCGCGTCGAGTGCCCGATCGTGTAGATGCGCTTCACCACGATTCCAACCGCGCGTGCGGCAGGTGTCCACCGCGCCGGCTGCGCGACGTCCCGGCGGGAGGATCGAGCCGCGTCACCGGCCGGCGCCGAGGCACAGGGCCCGGTTCGGCCGGGTGCCGCTCGTGAGCATGGGACGGGCGCGGAGAGGCGTCCACACCGAGCGCTCCCGCACGCCGAGACTCGATCAGCGCATCAGCGGCCGCGAAAGCGCGGCTTGCGCTTCTCGGTGAAGGCGTTCTGGCCTTCCTGGAAGTCCTCGCTCCGGTACGCCTCGTTGCGCAGCCTCAGGATCGTGCGCACGTCGGTCTCGGAGACCGGCGTGCCGCGCTCCACGATGCGCAGGACCTGCTTCATCCCCTGGACGGCGAGAGGAGCACAGGCGGCCACGTCCCGCGCCAGCTTCTCCACCACCGCATCGAACTGGTGGCCCGCCACAGCTCGGTTCACGAGCCCGATGCGCTCTGCCTCCCTCGCACCCACCGGACACCCGGTGAACACCAGCATGCGCGTGTTGGCCCCACCCAGGAGCCCCAGCAGCTTCTGGAGACCCGTGTGGCTGTAGACGATTCCGAGCTTCGCCGGCGGCAGCCCCAACCTGGCATCCTCGTGAGTGATGCGCAGATCGCACGACGCTGCCAGCTCCAGCGCCCCCCCGAACGCAGCACCGCGGATCGCCGCGATCGTCACCAGGCGGCAATCCCCGACGGCGCGCATGCAGCGCTCGAACGCGTGAGCGGCGACCGTTTCCGGGTCGTCCGAGAAGATCTGCGGCGGGATCTGCGCGACGTCGTAGCCGGCGCTCCACACGTCGCCTCGCCCACGCAGGACGACGACGCGGCTGTGCCGCGACTCGGCCTCGGACAGCGCCTCCGGAAGCGCCTCCAGAAGCGGCACCGTGAGCAGATTGTGCTGTGCAGGATCACCGAAGCGAACCCAGGCGACGTGCGAATCGACGCGGACTTCCAGCGGATCCAACACCGCTCCATTCTTCCCACGTGGCGTGGCAGCTGGCGCCCCCGAGGGAGGCGTCGCCGGTGCGACGCCAGCGCCGGCTGCGG
>JBHHXQ010000387.1:0-3173 GCA_046757105.1 Candidatus Krumholzibacteriia bacterium | reverse complement strand
GAGCTGTACGCGGGGCCCTGGTTGAGCTGGGAGCGACGCTGCGACGCGAGCCTCGCGGCGCCCGGCGTGGACCTCACCTTCGACTGCGACGAGGTGCCCGGTGAACCCGTGCTCAAGCAGACGACCGACTGGGGCGTCGGGTAGGCGAACGCCAGACCGCGCAAGGCGCGCTGCGGCGCATCCGGGACCAGCAGCGCGAGCAGCGCGATGGCGAGGGCGCCGCCGAGGGTGAGCCCCGCGTCGCGGCGCCCGTTCCGGACCTGGAAGAGCTGCTGGAGATCGAGAGCTCTGGCCTCGTCGTAGGCTCGGTCGACCGTGGCCACCACCAGTTCGACCGAGCCGCCTTCCGGTGCGCCGCGCTGGCTGAACTCGAGCGCCGCGCGCAGCATGTCACGGAAATCGCGGCGCTCCTCGACCAGCCGCGAGAACACCGCCAGGTTGGGGACCGCTCGCAGCGGCCGGATCCAGTGCCGCCAGACGAGGACCACGAGGCCACCCCAGGCCAGCATGGCCAGCGCAACACCCACGACGCGCGGCAGGATGGGGGCGAGCCCCCCCAGCACGAGGAGCACGATGGCGCCGATCGCGGCTCCCGACACGATGCGCAGCCCACCCCACATCAGGATGCTGCGCTGATGATCGCGCTTGCCGCGGCGCAGCAACGAAACGAGCATGCTGCTGCGCTCCTGGAGCCGTCCTCCGGCGTCGTTCTCGAGCCCCATCGCTCTCTCCTCATGCGCTGTCGGATCGCCTGGACGATCCGTGCTTGCCCGCAGTCAGTGGGTCAGGGCGTAGGTCAAGATGTTGACGGCCATGCGCGTGGCCGCCTCGCGCTTCTCCGGTGGATCCTTGTGCACGTCTGGATCCTCGAGCCCGTCACCGATGTCGGACTCGTACGTGTAGAGCAGGAGGATGCGTCCCTTCTCCATGATGACCAGAGCTTGAGGCGGCTTCTTGTCGTGCTCGTGGACCTTCGGCAGCCCAGGCAGCGTGTAGAAGCTGCGGTAGATCGGATGGTCGTTCGGGAGCTCAACGAGGTCGCGATCCGGAAAGATCTTCTTCACTTCGCGGCGGAACGTCTTGTCCATGCCGTAGTTGTCGTCGGCCCACAGAAAGCCGCCGTTGCGCATCCACTCGCGCAGGTGCTTGGCCTGGTCCTCGGAGAGCTTCACCGTGCCGTGGCCGTTCATGTACACGATGGGGTAGCGGTAGATCGCGTCGTCTCCAGGTCGCACCACGACCTCCTCGTGGTGGGTGACGATGCCGGTGCGGTGCTGAAACGCGCGCATCCAGTTGGGCATGGAGCTGGGGTTGGAGTACCAGTCGCCGCCACCGTCGTAGTGCAGCCTGCCGATGTGGATTGCGGATTCCTGCGCCGGATCCTCGGCGGCGCTCCCCGACGCGTGGGGGACCAGAAGAACCACTGAACAGACGACGCCCAGCCCCCAGTGGAGGCAGCGATCCCGACGCGCGGGCCTGCGTTCGGAAGCGGCGGCCATGAGTCCTTCCAGGCGGGGCCGGCGGCTCGTGATTTGGAACGTGCCCGGGGGCGTGGGGTTCCCACTCCCCCGGCGGCGCTCGTAGACCGCAATTATAGCGTCCACCGCCACTTCCGAGCATAAAATGCGCCCGCACTCGAGCCGGGAGCCGTCGCACAACCTCTACCAGATCCACCGGAAACGGCATCCAGGACCCCGGCCTCGGGCGCGATTCGAGCGTCACGGTCCACGGCGCGACCGCGACCAGCGCCAGTGCGCCGTGCCAGCAGCTCCCCGACGCGTTGCAGCTCCGCGGCGTGCCAGCAGTTCCTCTCACGAATCGGGACGCCGCCCATCAGATGTCCGGGGGCAACTCCTCCCCATCGGTGCCTTCGTCAGGCGCAGGTTCGACGACCCGTCCGTTGTTCCTCGGGTGGTTTTTCTTGGAGCGGCGTGGGTTGCGGAGGCGGTCCACCTCACGTGCGAGGGCTCGACCCACGCGATCGGCCACGCTGTCGATCGCGGCGTAGATGTCGGCCTGGTGATCTTCGACGCGGACGTGACGTGACGGCTTCATCCAAACGTCGACGGCGGCCTGCTTCTCGGGGCCGCCCTTGGGTCCGCTGACGTCCGTGATCCGGACGATCACTTCCTGGATCCGGTTCCCGAAGCGGTCGAGCGCGAACTGCAGCCGGTTCTCGGCGTGCCGACGAATACCATCGTTCACCATCATGTTCGATCCACGGACCTGCACGCGCATGCAGCGACCTCCTCCTGCGTGATTGGATTGTCGGCTGGGAGTCGGGTGTGGTTTGTCGTGGGGCCGCGGACGGGTGGGGCCCTGGACGGATCGCCGGGGTGGATCGTGTCCGCGAAGCGTGTTCGAAGCTTCATCGTGGGTTTCAGCACCATCGCAGATGACAGCAATGTCCTACACCCCAAATGTCTTCAAACTCACTTGCCAGGTCGAGTCTCCACTGGGCGTGCCGACACGAGCGGCCCTCAGGACGACCTGGACGAGCAGGCGACGCAGCTCGAGATTCCGAGGAGTTCGGCGCTCCCGAGCAGAGCGGTCAGGGGCCCCACCAGAACCATCCACGCCGCTGCCGGCTTCGGAATCGGCACACAGACTGGAACGACGCATTGCTGTTGCCAGCATCACGAACAGGGTGCCGGCGTCGTCCTCGACGATTCCTGAGGTCCCGCGACCGAACGGCATTCAGATCCCTGATGGCAACGCCGGTTTGGCAGAACCCCGCCAGCTGTCTCCGCCGTCGACGGTGGGTGTGAACAGCGTTCACACCTCGCCCGCCATCGGCCCCGGAAAAGTCGGGGCGCGGTCCGCCCTTTTTCCATCCCAACTCCCTGGCATCCCGCATGCGCAATGAGATTGGAATGCCGAGAGCACTGGCTCTCGTGCGAAGCCGATGAATGCGACGTCGATATGTATACGCTCGCGTCACTCTCGAGTTCCCGGGGGCCGGGGCCGATCCGTGTGACCGGCCGCCGGTGCTCGTGGCTGCCGGCTCGCGCCCGCGCGTGCACAGCGCCGGGCCGCCGGCCCGGCCGTCGTGCCTGCGGTGACGGTCTGTGGATCACACCGAGGCGGATGCAGAAAAATGCATTGATTCATATTTTACTCTTGACAAATTCGTGTAAAGTTCCCATTCTACGGTTACCCGACATGGCTTCCTC
>JBHHXQ010000386.1:0-3225 GCA_046757105.1 Candidatus Krumholzibacteriia bacterium | reverse complement strand
CAGTCCTGCCTGCGGCGCTCGTGGATGCGTTCGACGCCCCGCTTCCGCAGGTGCAACGTCTGCGCGAGGCCGCTGCGTTTCTGAAAGCCCTGCCCGACGAGGAGCGGCAAGCGCTGATGCAGCGCCTTCTCGAGGAGCTGGCGCCCGATCCCGGGGAGTCCATGGCGGAGCCGCTCCGGTGGGACGAAGTGCGGCGCATGCGCGCGCAGGGGATGCACATCGGCGCCCACGGCATCCGCCACGCCATTCTCACCAGCATGGCGCCGGAGGAGGCCCGGCGCGAGCTGGCCGGCAGCCTCGAAGGGGTGGGCCGGCGCATTGGTGCCGCGGTGACGGAGTTCGCGTACCCCAACGGCGACGTGGATGAGGGCGTCGCGACCCTCGCCCGGGAGGCCGGCGCGCGCCTCGGTTTCACCATGCAGGCACACGAAAACCGACCCGATCATGATCCGCTGCGTCTCGCTCGATACAACGTCTGCGAAGACACCTCGCGCAGCGCATTCGCGCAGTTCTCGCGCGCGTATTTCTGGTGCGAGATCACAGGGGTGTTCGATTTCGTGCTTCGGCGCGAATCGAGACGGAGGAGTGAAGGTGCGTGACATCCTCGTTCTGATCGTGGTTGCGGCCACGATCCCATTGGCGTTCTATCGGCCGTTCTACGGGCTGCTCGGCTTCAGCTGGCTGGCCTACATGCGGCCGCAGGATCTTGCCTGGGGGCTGGCGGCCAGCTTCCCGCTGTCGAAGATCGTGGCGCTCGCCATCTGGGTCAGCCTCATCCTGCGGGGCAACCTCAACGTCTTCCGGCGGACGCCGGTCACGTTTGCCATGCTGGGCCTCTGGGTGTGGCTGCTCGTGTCGGTCCTGGCCGCACAGCACCGCGACGTCGCCTTGGAGAAGTTCACGGACATCTCCAAGGTGTTCCTCATCGCCTTCCTGACCGTCGTCCTGGTGACCGACAAGAAGCGCTTCAAGATCTCGATGGCGGTGATCGGTGTTTCGCTCGGACTCCTGGGGCTCAAGTTCGGGCTCTTCGGCGTCCTGCGTGGCGGTGTCCACTTCACACGCGGCGTGGGCGGCATGATCGGCGACAACAACGATTTCGCCCTGGCGCTCAACATGTCGCTGCCGTTTCTCGTGTTCCTGGCCACGTCGCTCGACTCGCGCTGGGTACGATGGGCCGCCGGCGTGATGATCCCCCTCACGGTGCTGACGATCCTCTTCACGCAATCGCGCGGCGGTTTCCTGGCCCTGGCCGCCGTGACGCTCTACCTGGTTCTGCGCAGCAAGCAGCGTTTCGTGGCGGTCGCGGTCGTCGCACTCGTTGCCCTGGTCGGCAGCCAGTTCGTCCCGGAGAGCTTCTACGAGCGCATCGGCAGCATCGTGAACTACCAAGAGGACAGCTCCGCCATGGGGCGTCTGAACGCCTGGCAGGCTTCGGTCCACATGGCGAACGACTACCCGGTCTTCGGCGTCGGGCTCGACAACTTCATGTACCTGTTCCGGTACTACGCACCGGATCCGGAGCAGGCGAGGGTGGCGCACAACACCTACCTGCAGATCCTCGCGGAGGCCGGCTACGTGGGGCTCCTGCTCTACCTGGGCCTGTTGGGCACGTCCTTCTGGACCTTCGAGTCGGTGCGGCGGCGTGCGAGCCGCCACGACATGGACTGGGCCGTGTCCGGGTCGACGTACCTGATGGGAAGTCTCGTCGCGTTCGTGGTCGGCGGCGTGTTCCTGAACCGAGCACACTTCGATCTCACGTACCACGTGATGATCCTGGGATGCTGCCTGGATCGCATCGTGCGCTTCGAGGTGAACGCGCTCAGGGCGCGGGAAGAAGATCGGGCGCGCGTGTCGCATGCTGCCTGATCCAGAGTATCCCGGGACGAGCGGAGATTGCGTGCGGAGCGGAACGACGCCCATTCGTGTCCTGCAGCTTCTGCAGGGCCTCAACATCGGCGGCATCGAGCGCATGGTCGTGTCGCTCGTGCGCGGGCTCGACGGCTCCGAGGTGCGAACCTCCTTCTGCACCTTCGACTGGAAGGGCAAGCTCGCGGGCCAGCTGGAGGAGCGTGGCTACAGGCTGCACCATCGCAAACGCCGCGGCCCGCTCGACCTGCGCTTCGTGGCCTGGCTCGTGGGCCTGTTGCGAGGCGAACGCGCGCACGTGGTGCACGCGCACAACGCCACCGCACTTCTGTACGGTGTTGCAGCGACCACCCTGGTCCGAGGGACGCGCCTTCTCTACACCGAGCACGATCGTGCCTTCCCGTCGTCACTCCGAGAGCGCGGGCTGCACGCGCTGCTGGCGTGCCGCACGCACGCGGTGGCGACGGTCTCCGAGACGCTGCGTGGCCATCTGGTGCGCTACGAGCGCTTCCCGAGCCGGCGGGTGCACGTCATCCGCAACGGCGTGGAGCTTGCGGCCGCGGCGCGCTGCCGCGACGAGGTGCGAGGGGAGCTCGGCCTCGCGGCTCGTCCCGTGGCGGGCATCGTCGCTCGACTGGCGCCGGTCAAGAACCACGCGCTGCTTCTGCGCGCCTGGAAACGTGTGCTCCGAGAGATTCCGGACGCGGTGCTCCTGGTCGTCGGGAACGGATCGCAGGAGGCCGCGCTGCGTGCGCTGGCCGCGGAGTTGGAGCTGGGAGATGCGGTGCGCTTTCTCGGCTTCAGGCTCGATGTCACCGAGCTCCTGCAGGCCATGGACGTCTTCGTCCTCTCCAGCATGAGCGAGGGTCTGTCCCTCACGCTTCTGGAAGCCGAGGCCAGCGGCCTTCCGATCGTCGCAACGCGCGTCGGGGGCAATCCCGAAGTGGTGCGCGACGGCGAGACCGGGGCGCTGGTGCCTCCGGGGCAGGAAGAGCCGCTGGCCGGGGCGCTGGCGCGCCTCCTGCAGGATCCGGCGCTGCGCACCCGCCTCGGAGAGCGCGGGCGTTCGTTGTACCGGAAGCATTACACGCTCCAGGGGATGGTGCGCGGCTACACACGTCTGTACCGGCAGCTCTGCGGCCTTCCGGGTCCAGGCCTTGCGGATGGCGACGAACCGCACGTGGAGCTGGCGGCCGCTGGGGGTGGCTCGTGAAGCGCGTCTTGATGCTCGCCTACTTCTTCCCGCCATCGAAGGCCGCCGGCACGTTCCGCACGCTGCGCTTCGCGCGTGATCTGCCTGCGTGTGGATGGCGTCCGATCGTGCTCACCGTGGCGCCGCGGAGCTACCCTGTCGGG
>JBHHXQ010000385.1:0-3261 GCA_046757105.1 Candidatus Krumholzibacteriia bacterium | reverse complement strand
GCTCCAGTTCGGTCCCGGAGAAGATCTCGAACGCTATCCGCGCGACCTCGAGGGCGACATCCGCAAGCTCGAAGCGGCGGGCTGCGATCTGCTGTTCGCGCCGGGCGGTGCGGCCATGTACCGGTCCGCGTCCCGGACCCACGTCGAGGTGGAAGGCCTGGGGGAGGTGCTGTGCGGGGCGCGCCGTCCAGGGCACTTCCGGGGTGTGGCGACCGTCGTGGCCAAGGTGTTCCACATCGTGCAGCCGGACGTCGCGGTGTTCGGACAGAAGGATGCCCAGCAGGCCATCCTCCTGCAACGCATGGCCGACGATCTGGACTTCGGCGTCGAGCTGCGTTTCGCACCCATCGTGCGCGATCCAGACGGCCTGGCGCTTTCGTCCCGCAACGCCTACTTGAGCCCGGAGGAGCGCGCCGAGGCACTCCTCTTGCACGAGTCCCTGGCCGCGGCGCGCGAGCTGGTGGCGTCCGGTGAGCGCCGGGCACAGGCCGTCCGCGAGCGGGTTCAGTGCATCCTCGCGCGCGGCTCTCGCGTCCGCGTCGAGTATATCGAGCTGGTCGAGACCGAGGCGCTCCGACCCGTGCAACACTTCGAGGGCCGCGTGCTCCTGGCACTCGCGGCCCACGTCGGGTCCACCCGCCTCATCGACAACATCGTCCTCGAGGTGCGCGGTTCCGAGGTGGTGGAGGTCGAGCTCGAGTCGGATCGCGGCAGGACACGCGCAGCGGGGAGGCCCACGTGACCACCAACGACGACGTCGCTGCCGTCATCCTGGCAGCGGGAATCGGCAAGCGCATGAAGTCGGATCTGGCCAAGGTGCTGCATCTGGCGCTGGGTCGCCCCCTCGTCGAGCACGTGCTGGATGCGGTGCATGCCGCGGGCATCGAGCGCATCGTGGTGGTGATCGGCCACCAGGCCGATCGGGTTCGCGAGGCTCTGGCGGGTCGGCCCGTCGAGTGCGCCGAACAGCTCGAGCAGCTCGGCACCGGACACGCCGTGCAGCAGGCGGCGCCGCTGCTCCAGTCGCACCGTGGTGATGTCGTCGTGCTGTGCGGGGACACGCCGCTGCTCACCGGTGAAACGCTGCGCAGACTGTGCGAGGTGCATCGCACCACCGGAGCGGCTGCCACCGTGCTGACTGCCGAGATGCAGGATCCGACCGGCTACGGACGCGTCATCCGCGCCGAGGACGGCGGGGTGCTGCGCATCGTCGAGCACGAGGACGCCACGGACGAAGAGCGCCGGGTGCGTGAGATCAACTCCGGTCTGTACGTCTTTGCAGCACCGGCTCTCTTCGAGGCAGTCGCGAAAGTGGATGCCGACAACGCCCAGGGCGAGTACTATCTCACCGACACGCTGGAGATCCTGCGCCGCGCCGGACGGCGCGTCTCCGCGTATCGCTGCCCGGATCCGCGCCAGGTCCTCGGTGTCAACGACCCGGACCAGCTGCGCGAGGCCGAGCGGCACCTGGCGCAGAGGGTGGGGAATGAATAGGTTGTGGGCTCCGTGGCGCTCCGGGTACGTCGAGGCCGCCAGCAAGAGCGATGCGAGCGGCTGTTTTCTCTGCGACTACGGGACCGAGGGCTCGGACGCCGAGCGTCGAATCGTCCGGCGCTGGAAGCACTGGTACGCCATCCTCAACGCCTATCCCTACTCCAACGGTCATCTGATGCTCGTCCTGAAGCGCCACCACGAGGGCTTCATGGGACTGCGCCCCGAGGAGGCCGGCGAGCTGGCGCCGGCGCTCGAGCGCTGTGAAGGCGCCGTCCGGGAGGCCTACCAGCCGCATGGCTTGAACGTCGGCGTCAACATGGGGCGTGTCGCCGGAGCCGGCGTGTCCGGGCATCTGCACATCCACGTGGTTCCGCGCTGGAACGGCGACACGAACTTCATGAGCTCGGTCGGCGACACACGCGTCCTGCCGGAAAGCCTCGAGAGTAGCTACGAGAAGCTGCGCGCGGCCTTCGCGCGCCAGGAGGCTTCATGAAGAGACGCCGCCCGCGCCCGGGCAGAGCGCCGTGGTATCACCGGATCAGTCCGCTCACCTGGATCGTGCTCGGAATGCTCGTCGCGGCGAGTGCTTCGCTGGCGCTGCGCACGACCGGACGTTCCGGCTCGTTGGGGCGCGCCCTGCAGGTGCAGGTCCTGAACGGCAGCGGCAAACCGGATCTGGCACGCGCGGTGTCCGACATGCTGCGCGACCGCGGGCTGGACGTGGTCTCGGTGGGCAACGCGGACGCCTCCGACTACCCCGAGACGCTCGTGCTCCTGCGCCGCGGTCCCATGCCCGCGGCCCAGCGGGTGGCCGCGGAGCTCGGCATGGGCGTTCCGCTGGAGCAACGCGACCGCACGCGTCTGGTGGACGTGACCGTCATCCTGGGCCGCGACCTCGCACTGCATGCCTCGGACGTCGCGCCGTCCTTTGCAGGAGTCCGATAGGCGCGACGCTGCGGCTGCGGACGCGCCCGCGACCGGCAGGATCGTCCGGGATCGCACCGTTCGCGCCGATGCGCTCCCCACCGTGCACTTCGAAACGCCTCGGCGCTCGTTCGCGTCCGGCAGGCGGCAGCGGCGGGCGGGGTAGCCGCAAGCGGCGGTGTGGCGTACACTCCGGGAGAAGCGGTGCGTTGCGCCGGGAGCACGGGGGAGTCATGGGCAACATCGGGGGCAGTGAACTCCTGGTCATCCTGTTGGTGGTCCTGCTTCTCCTCGGACCGAAGCGTCTGCCCGAGGTCGGCGAGGTGCTGGGGCGCACCATGCGCAAGTTCCGCCAGGCCTCGCGCGAACTACGCGACGAGATCGACGTCATGCGCGACATCGACGACGATCCGAAGAAGAAGAAACCGTAGACGCGCGCGCTGTCTCGCCTCCCCTCTCGTCGCAGCGATGCGACCGGCAGCGATGACGATCGCAGCTCCCATCCGGAAGCCTGGGCAGGTGCGCGCGTGGCGCTCGCGGGACCCGGTGGATGGGAGCCCCCGGTTGCCGGAAGCGAACACAGGTGCACCGCCAGCAGCGCCAGGCTCGAGAGCAGCGCCACCGACGCCACGAGCCGACCTTCCATGAACGACCTCCTCGACGATCGTGCAGCGCCTTGCGTGTCCCCCGAGCGCTTTCACGTTCTCTCAGGGGATCTCGATGGTTCAATGCGGCTGCAAGAGGAACCGGACACCGATGGCGAGGAACCAGATCGGGGACACGAGAGCCGCCGCATGCCACGAGCGCACCTGCAACAGGCGTGAAACCCCGAGGACGAGCAGC
>JBHHXQ010000384.1:0-3264 GCA_046757105.1 Candidatus Krumholzibacteriia bacterium | reverse complement strand
ACCCGGGGCGACGTTGATCGCCTACGCCGCCCTGATTCCACTGCACTTGTCGACGCTCGGGTTGGAGCCGGCGCAGGCGTACCTGGTCTGGCGCGCCCTGCGATCGGGACACCGGCGCGCCATCGCGCTCTCTGCGCTCGCCGGCGCCGTCGTGCTGTGGGGTACGACGCGCCTGGTGGGAGGCCGACCAATGACGCTCGCCGAAACCTCACTGGCCGGCCTGGGACGATACACCGCCCCTTACTTCGACACCGAGGGCCCCCGTCATGCCTTCGGCCTCCTCGACATCTCCCACCTGCTCGCCGTGGCCAACGACGTCATGCTCGCGGCCCCCCTCGCGCTCGTCGCTCTTCCAGCCTGGTGGCTGGCGCGCCGGCGGCGCCTCGACGAGGTGCAATCCTTCCTGGGGCTCGCCGCACTCGGCTGCCTGGCGATCAACTTCGTCTTCAGCCGCGAGCTGGGTGCCTATCGCGACTGGGACATCCTGGCCCCGTACGGCTTCGTCCTCCTGGCCTTCACGGGCTCGCTCGTGGTCCGCCCGCACCCGGGAAGCCTGCGCGTGTCGCTCCTGCTCGTGGTGGTCGGCGGCCTCTACCACACGGTGCCGTGGGTTCTCGGCAATGTGCGTCCGGGCACGGCAATCGCGCACCTGCGTCTGGCGCTGACCGCGCCGGCGCAGTGGTCACCCTTTGCCCGCGGATACATACACGAGAGCCTGGCGATCTACTACCGGGAACGCGGTGATGAAGAGACCTCTCTGCACGAGTACGAAGCCGCCGTCGAAGCCAATCCGGTCGATGCGCGACACCACGTGGGGCTCGGCAACCGCTACTTCAGCCGCGGCGAACTGCAGGCCGCCGCGCGCGAGTACGCTCACGCGGTCGAGCGCCGCCCCGGCTACGCTCCGGCCCACAACAACCTGGCCTTCGTGCTCGTGCAGATCGGTGCCGAGCTCGACCGCGCCCGCTCGCATGCCGAGACCGCGGTGCGGCTGGAGCCGGAGAACGCCGACTTCTGGCTCACGCTGGCCCGTGTCGAGCTGGCGACGCAGCGCCGGGAAGAGGCGCGCCGCGCGCTGCGCGAGGCCCTCCGGCACCGCCTCCCCTTCCCCGAGGCCGAAGAGCTCCTGGAGTCGGCGGGGAAACGAGACCGGCTCGAGCGCTGAAAGGCGATCCCGAAGACCCGCCACGGCACATCCCGCCACCGCGAGCGGGTCCGGCCGCCATCCGGGGATCCGGCCGCGCCAGCTCGGCCGCCACGCAGCGGACGTGCCGCTCCAGAGCTGAATCGGCCAGGTCGGCTGCCGTTCGAGGGCCGGTTGGTTCATGTCGGCCCGTGCGGACTTTTCGATTCCGCAAGCGACGCAGCGTGTCGATCGTGGCAGGATGACGTGCACGGCCGGCAGCCTGACTCGAAGCTCCGGGATGCCGGACCCGGAAGAGCGCACGCCGCAGCGCCGGCCCGAGAGACCGAGAGCGCGCCTCCGAGAGACCGGACGACGCCCCGGAGAGACGATGGCGGGCGTCCCGGAGCAACCCTCGGCGCCGCGCCGAAGCCCGGCAGGGAGCCTGGCGGGATCCATGGCAGCGAAGACGCATCGCACTGCCGTCGTCGTCATTCCACCCCGGACGTGCTGGGAACCCATCCAGAGCATCCGGCGCCAGTACGACCGGCAGGTCCGGCGTTGGATGCCGCACGTGACGCTCGTGTACCCGTTCCGCCCGCGCCAGCAGTTCGCGACGATCGCACGACCGTTGCGCGCGGCCTGCGCGCGCATCGAGCCGTTCGAGGTGCGCCTGGCGCGCTTCCGACACTTCGAGCACGGCCGTCACGGTTTCACGCTGTGGCTGGAGCCCGAGCCTCCCGAGCGGCTCATCCAGCTGCAGGAGCTGATCGTGTCCACGGTGCCCGACTGCGACGACTCCTTGCGACACCCGCTCGGCTTCACGCCGCATCTGAGCGTCGGACAGGTCCACGGGCGTGATGCACTACGGCGTCTCGAGTCGGAGCTGCGGGCCCGCTGGCGCGCACTCACGTTCACGCTGACCGGGGTGGGTCTGATCTGGCGCGGATCCCCACCGGACGACGTCTTCCGCGTGGACCGGACGATCTCGCTCGGCGGCTGAAGGCGTGCATCGTCGCGACGGCGGCGGCGCATCGAGGTGCGACCGGACGCCGCAGCGGTTGCGCCAGCCGCCACGAGAGCGGGTCCGAAGAAGGGCCGGCGATGCAGCTTCCTCGTTCTCCGCATCCCTGGAACGTCGACCGGTCGCAGGCCGTCGCCATCCAACGGCGGCTGGCATGCCGCGTTCGCGAGCGCAAGACGGGTGGGGCGCTGCATTTGGTGGCCGGGCTCGATGTGGCCTTCGCCGCGGACGGCGCGCGTTGCATCGCGGGAGCGGTCGTCTGGCACGTGCGCGACCGTGCGGTGATCGAAGAGCGCGTCGCCGCCCGCGGCGTCCGTTTTCCCTACGTGCCGGGCCTGCTCTCCTTCCGAGAGATTCCGGCACTCCTGGCCGTCCTGCGCAAGCTCCGACACGTGCCCGACGCCCTCTTGTGCGACGGGCACGGGCGCGCCCATCCGCGCCGCTTCGGACTGGCGTGCCACCTCGGGGTGTGCACCGGGGTCGTGAGCGTCGGTGTTGCGAAGAACCGTCTCGTCGGGGAGCATGCGCCCGTGGGAAAACTGCGCGGCGCCCGCGTGCCGTTGCGCGTCCGGGGCGCGCACGGCGACGAGATCGTCGGGAGTGTGCTGCGCACACGGGACGGGGTGCGGCCCGTCTACGTCAGCGTGGGGCACCGCATCGATCTCGTCACTGCCGAGCGTCTCGTGCTCGCTTGCGGCGCCGGCTATCGGCTCCCCGAACCCACCCGACTCGCCGACCACCTCGTGGCGAAGCTCAAACGCGAACGCTTCTGAACGAACCCTCGGGATCCTCGCCGCCTGCAGGCGGCCGATGCCGAACAGCGGCCGCGGGTCGGCGACGTCCGCGGCGGGAGACAGGCCGGCGCGTGCAGATCGAGCGCTGCGGCCGGGGCCTTCGCCTACTCGGTAGCAGCCTGGTCCGCGTAGCCGATCTTGCGCATGAACCGCAAGCTGCGATCGACGACCAAGGCGAGATCGTTGTCCATGGAGATGACGTGGTAGGAGTGGCTGAGCCGGACCAGCTCCTTGGACGCCGAGCTGAGGCTTTCGTAGATGAAGTCCGCGTTCTCCGGCGACGCGACGTGGTCGACGCTCGACTGGACGATGAGCGCCGGCAC
>JBHHXQ010000383.1:0-3269 GCA_046757105.1 Candidatus Krumholzibacteriia bacterium | reverse complement strand
ACGTAGGTGACGTTTGCCGGCGGGTTCTCGATGTCCCGCGCCCGCACCGTGGCCCGGTGCGCGTGCCCGTCCGGATGCGGTGCCGACGTCGACGTGATGTCGGAGACGGGCGCCGCCGGATCCTCGTCGCACCCACCCAGACCGATCACGAAGAGCGCAGCAACGAGCGCCGCGCGCCTCACACCGAGCCGCCGAACCATCCTCCGGCCTCCTCGTCCGCGTCCAACACGCCCGCCCCCGTCGACCCATACACGCGCACGCACCGCCATCGGGATCTCTGCGGTGCGTGCCGCAGCCCGCGTGGGCAAGCAGTGGCGCACCGGGAAGGTAGCACACGCCATCCGGCTTGCGGATCCGCGACCGATGCAGGTGGCGGTCGTCTCGACGACGATCTCCTCGCCGGCTGCGACGCGACCGATCTGGGACTGGCTCGGTTCCACCGTGTGGGTGTGGCCCGATCCGGTGGCCGTGAAGGAAGCCACGGTTCCCGAGAGGCTGCCAGGAGACCTCGAGGCCGTGGCGGTGACCCCTGCCGTCGCCGTGGCTCACCCTGAAACCACCCGGCATCCGCTGCGGGTGCGCTCGTCGTCCCCGCATCCCGTCGTGGCGAGAGCGATCGGGACCCGGACCCGCGTGGATCCGAGACGCGGAACTCGCGCCCTGCCATGACTTCTCGCCGTCCACATCACGACCATGACAGACCGACGAAGCGAATACGTCGGAGGGGACGGCCGGCGCGGCCGGATGGACACCATCAGGAATGGACACCCTGCGGCAAGCACGAGCTGCGAAACGCCGGCTCCGCAAAAGGTTTTGACCCGTGCTCTGCAGCTTTGGCATGATCGGGGGCCAACGTCCGGAGGATGACCGGAGCGTGGACCAGAAAGGAGCCGATCACCGTGGCCCACTCCACGACGCCGTTCCGAATCGACCCCGTGTACTCCGAGCAGGAGCGCAACTTCCATCACTGGGAGAAGACCAAGGACATCATCGACCAGTGCATCGACATGACGCTGAACTACCGCCAGAGCGGTCACCCCGGCGGTTCGCGCTCCAAGGTGCACGCGATGCTGGTGACACTCCTGGGCGGGGTCATGCGCTGGGACATCCGTCATCCCGAGAAGCGTTTCGGGGATCGCTTCGTTCTGGTCGCGGGACACTGCACCCCTCTCCTGTACAGCATGCTCGCCATGCTCCACGAGCCGCTCCGCATCATGTACAGGGAAACCGGGGACGAACGTTACCGGATTCCGGACGTCGAGGAGCGCGCCCTCCATTGGGAGGACCTGCTGACGTTCCGGCGCAACGGGGGTCTTCCGGGCCACGCCGAGATGGAGGGCAAGACGCTCTTCGTCAAGGCGAACACCGGACCTTCGGGGCACGGGTCGCCGCCCGCTGCCGGCATTGCGATGGCGCTCAAGCGCGCCGGGGCCGAGGGGGTCCGCGTCTTTGCGCTCGAGGGCGAGGGCGGTCTCACGGCCGGCGCCGCGCACGAGACCCGAAACTCGGCCTGGGGGCTCGGCCTCGACAACCTCGTCTACTGCGTCGACTGGAACGACTACGGCATCGATCGCCGGCCGACGAGCTCCGTCGTGTACGGGACTCCCGGGGACTGGTTCGAAGCCGCGGGCTGGCGCGTCATCGGCGTCGAGAACGGCATGGACTGGCCGGAGCTGACGCGAGGCCTGCTGGAGACGGTCCACGGTGACAACCCGGACAAGCGTCCCAACATCTGCTACTTCCGCACCCGCAAGGGACGCGGCTACGGCGTCTACGACTACGAGTCGCACGGTGTGCCGCACAAGGCCAACAGCGAGCTCTACTGGAAGGGGCGACTGGAGTTCGCGAAGAAGTACGGCATCGAGTTCGAGGGCATGAACCAGCCGGTGCCCGAGAGCGCGGACGACCTCCGCAAGCAGGCCGTCACGAACTTCGAGCGTGTCGTGCAGGTGATGCGCGACGACGAGGATCTCGTCAGGTACCTGGCGGATCGGCTGGTCGCGCTCGGAGACTCGGTGCCGGAGCACATCCCGACGTTCCGTCTCGACACGAGCCGGAACCCGATGCACGACCCCGAGCTCGCGGACTACAAGAGCTATCCGAAGGAGATGTTCGCACCGCCCGGCTCCGAGGCCCCGAACCGCGCCGGGCTCGCCAAGTGGGGCGCCTGGGTGAACACCTGGTCGCACAAGAAGTACGGCCGCCCGCTGTTCGTCGTCATGTCGGCGGATCTCGCCGACTCCACGAACATCTCGGGCTTCGCCAAGGGCTTCGGCGACTTCGAAGGCTACGGCTGGTACGAGCGCGACGAGAGCCCCGAGGGGGTCCTGCTGCCCCAGGAGATCACCGAGTTCGCGAACTCCGGCATCGCCTGCGGCATCGCCTCGACCAACTTCTCCGAGCGTCCGTTCGAGGAGTGGCAGGGTTTCCTGAGCGGCTGCTCCACGTATGGTTCGTTCGTGTATCTCAAGTACGGCCCGATGCGCCTGTTCAGCCAGCTGGCGCAGGACTCGCAGATCAAGGTGGGCCGGGTGCTGTGGGTGGCCAGTCACTCCGGCCCCGAGACCGCCGAGGACTCGCGCACCCACTTCGGGATCTTCTCCCCGTACGTGACGCAGCTCGCGCCGGACAACCAGATCGTCGACCTGCACCCGTGGGAACACAACGAGGTCCCCGTCGTCATCGCCGCCGGCCTGCGGCACGGGGCTCCCATCCTGGCCCTGCACCTCACGCGACCGAAGATCGAGATCCCGGACCGCGAAGGGCTCGGGATCCCCTCGCACTTCGAGGCGGCGCGCGGCGCCTACGTCATGCGCGACTACAACCCGAACCAGAAGAAGCGCGGCGTGGTCATCGTGAGCGGGACCTCGCCCACCGCCAACATGGTGAAGATCCTCCCCGACCTGGACCGCGAGGGCCTGAACGTCAAGGTGGTCGCCGCCATCTCGCCACAGCTCTTCTGGGCCGAGTCGAAGCGCTATCAGGAGAGCGTGCTCTCGACGGGCGAGTGGCTCGACTCGACGGTCATCTCGAACCGCGCTCGCCGCACGATGAGCGACTGGATCGCGCATCGCATCGCTGCCGAGTACGCGATGACGCCGGACTGGGACGACCGCTGGCGCACCGGCGGCTCGGTCGAAGAGATCGTCGACGAGGCGCACCTGTCACCACGCTGGTTGCTCCAGGGCATCGAACGCTTCGCGACCGACCGCGAAGCCCGCCTGCGCCGCATGCGCGACGAGCTCGGCCAAGCAGAGAACCTGTAGCCG
>JBHHXQ010000382.1:0-3282 GCA_046757105.1 Candidatus Krumholzibacteriia bacterium | reverse complement strand
CGCTGGCCGCCCTCGTCGAGCAGACGCACGTCCCGGTCGGCGTCACCCAGGCCGGCAAGGGCGCGCTGGCCGATGCGCACCGCTGCTGTCTGGGCGCCATCGGAGCCACCGGAACGTCCGCCGCCAACCGGATCGCCCGGGATGCCGATCTGGTCGTGCTCGTCGGCACGAGGCTCTCCGACTTCACGACGGCATCCAAGACGCTCTTCCAGGACCCCGACGTGCGCTTCGTGAGCGTCCAGATCAACGCGTTCGATGCGCACAAGCACGGCGCCCTGCCGCTCCTCGGGGACGCGCAGGTGATTCTGGAGGATCTGTGCGTGGCGCTTCGGGGTTTCGTCGTCGATCGCCTCTACGAGGCCGACATCCTGGGCGTCCGCCAGGAGTGGGAGCGGATGTACGAGGAGATCGTCCGGCCGCCGCAGGTCGCGGGTCGCAAGCTCTTCCAGAGCGAGGTGATCCGCATCGTCAACGAGCACGCCGGTGACCCCTCGACCGTCGTGCACGCGGCGGGCGGTCTGCCCGGCGACCTGCACAAGCTCTGGAGGTCGAGCGGCGCCGGCGACTACCACTCCGAGTACGGATACTCGTGCATGGGCTACGAGATTGCCGGGGCGCTCGGCGTGAAAATGGCGCATCCGGAGCGCGAAGTCTACGCGCTCGTCGGTGACGGCAGCTACCTCATGCTGCACACGGAGCTCGTCACCTCGATCCAGGAGGGCCTCAAGATCACGATCGTTCTCATCGACAACGGCGGCTACCAGTGCATCCACGGCCTGCAGAAATCGTGTGGGGGGCGCAGCTTCGGCAACGAGTTCCGCCAGCGCGACGCGGGTCCCATGCGCCTCGAGGGCGAGTACCTCGTGCTCGACTTCGCCCAGAACGCGCGCAGCCTGGGGGCCGTGGCGCTGCGCGTCGAGAGCGAGGCCGCGCTGATCGAGGCGCTCACCGCCGCCCGGGAGCAGACGCGCACGACGCTCATCCACGTGCCCGTGGAGCCGAGCGGCACGGTGCCGGGATTCGCGTGGTGGGATGTGCCGGTGGCGGAGACGTCCGACGTCCAGGGCGTCCGTGACGCACGCGGTCGCTACGAGGAGGCCCGCAAGAAACGGGTCTTCTACTACTGAGTCGGAGGGTCTGGCCGCGGCAGGACCGTGACGGATCGCAGTGGGCCCCGGGCGCGGGCGAGGTGGACCGGGGGGACGGACGGTCGAGCATGGCACGAGGAAACGACGGCGCTGGGATGCGAGCGGCGGCCTCTGCGGAGATCCGTGTCGGCGCCAATCCGATCATCTGGAGCAACGACGACTTCCGGGATCTCGGCGGCGACATCCCGCTCGAGCAATGTCTCGCGGAGATGCAGACGGCCGGCTACGCCGGCAGCGAGCTGGGACACAAGTACCCGCGGAACCCGGACATCCTGGAACCGCTCCTCGACACGTACGACCTGCAGCTCGTCTCCGGCTGGCACAGCCTGTACCTGCTCGACCGGCCGTTCGAAGAGGAGAGGCGTCGCTACCTCGAGCATCTGGAACTCCTGCAGCACATGCGGAGCAGTGTGATCATCGCCGCCGAGTGCAGCCGTCGCATCTATCACGATCCCGGCGCGCCGCTGCGCTTCGATGCGCACGACGCTCCGCTGAGCGACTCCGACTGGGATCGGCTCACGAGCGGCCTCGAGTCGCTGGCGAATCTCGCGTCCGGGCGCGGCCTCCGGCTCGTCTACCACCATCACATGGGTACGGTCATCCAGAACCGCAGCGAGATCGACGAGCTCATGCGGCGCACCGAGGCGCTGCACCTCCTGGCCGACACGGGTCATCTGGCCTTCGCGGACGTCGATCCCCTGGAAGTCTTCCGTGCCCATCTCGCGCGCATCTCGCACGTGCATCTCAAGGACGTGCGTCCCGAGATCGTCCGGCGTGCCCGGAGCGAGCGGCACGGCTTCGCCACGGCGGTGCGGGCGGGCGTGTTCACGGTTCCAGGTGACGGCGGCATCGATTTCGCACCGATCGTCGAGCTGCTCCGCGGCAGCGGCTACCGAGGCTGGCTCGTCGTCGAGGCGGATCAGGATCCGCGCAGGTCGCCGCCCCTGCGCTACGCGCGCATGGGGCGCGCCTACATCCGGCAGGTCACGGGGATCTAGCTGGGATCCGGCCGGTGTGAGGCCGGCCCCCGTGTCGTTCCGGGAGCCGCGGGAGAAGTCACGGCGATCCGTCAGGAGCAGCGGAATCCGGCCGGGTGAGGCCGCGGAATCACCCGGACGGCACCTGCTCCGGTGGGTGGATGAGTGGGAAGGGAAGCAGACATGGTCGTCTCCAACATGCGTCGGACGGTGGAGCTGGGAACGGATTTCTGGAACGACTCGTGTGATCTCCAGGAGCTCGGCGAGGCGGTCCAGGAAGGAGCGGTCGGCGCAACCTCCAATCCGGTCATCGTGTACCAGGTGGTGCAGAAGAGCCGCGACACCTGGATCCCGGTCCTCGATACGCTGATCCGCGAGCATCGGGGCGCGACCGAGGACGAGGTCGCCTGGCGGCTGATTGCCGAGGTGGCCCGCAGGGCGGCGGCCGTCCTGCAGCCGGTCTACGAGAAGACGGAGAAACGCAAGGGATTCCTGTCGGTGCAGGTGAATCCGAAGTTCTTCTCGCACACCGACAGAATGGTGGCGCACGCGCGCGAGCTGGCGGCCATCGCTCCGAACATCGCCGTCAAGATTCCCGCGACCGAGGCGGGGATGGCGGCCATCGAGCGGCTCACCGCCGAGGGCATCCGCGTCAACGCCACGGTGTGTTTCAGCGTCTCACAGGTTCTCGCTTGCGCCGAGGCCGTCGAGCGCGGCGTGGGCCACGCGAAGGCCGACGGGCGCGACACCACCACGCTGCTTCCGACGGTCACGATCATGGTGGGGCGCGTCGACGACCATTTACGGCGCGTCATGGAGGCCGAGGAGATCACCGTCGATCCGGGCCACATCAACTTGGCGGGGATCGCCGTCTTCAAGAAGGCCTACCAGATCTTCCGGACGAAGCCCTACCGCAGCACGCTGCTCTCGGCCGCGTACCGCTATCACATGCAGTGGACCGAGCTGATCGGCGAGCGCGTCATCCAGACGATGCCCTACAAGTGGTGGAAGCAGTTCAACGCCTCCGTCTTCGCGCCGGCGCTCAGCATCACGAATCCGGTCGCTCCCGAGACCCTGAATGCGCTCTACGAGAGCTTCCCCGACTTCCGCAAGGCCTACGACGAGGAAGGCATGCAACCATCCGAGTTCGTGAGCTA
>JBHHXQ010000381.1:0-3290 GCA_046757105.1 Candidatus Krumholzibacteriia bacterium | reverse complement strand
CGCCGCGCGGCACGTGCAGGTCGGCGTAGTGGAGCGCTTCGAATGCAGCCGCGGCGTCACAGGCGAGGTCGTCGAGGGGACCGTACAGGGAGCCGCGAAGACTCAGCTCGCCGTGCAGCCCGGCGACGTCCAGCGGCCCGAGCAGGGCCGCCACGTCGTCGGCCTCGAGCTCCCAGTCGAGATCGAGCTGCCCGTCCTCGATCGTGCCCTCGAAGCGCGCCCCAGCCTCGGCCGCACGCACCTCGGCCCTGTGGATCCAGACCCGGTCGCCGTGCAACGACAGGCTCCCCAGGGCCCGATCGAACGACCAGCGCGAGACGCGCGTGGAGCCCAGCTCGACGTCGAGCCGCAGCGTGTCCGCCTCGGAACGGCGCCGGAACTGCACGCTCCCCTGCAGGCGAGTCTCGGGGAGATCCGGCTGCAGGTCCCGGAGATCGAAGCTCCGAACCCGGACGTTCCCCTGCAAGGTCCCCTGTGAGGCCTCGAGCGCCAGCTCGAACGGGCTGTCCTGGACGCGGCCGGCCGCCTGGCGCACCTCGAGCCGCTCCGGCGTCCACAGGAGCTCGAGCTGGACGTCGCGCACGTCGTAGCCGTTGACGTCGCCGCTCCAGGTGCCGGCGAACTCCAACCGGCCGTCCTGCCAGGCGGCGCGCACCGGGCCGTCGAGCCGGCCCTCGACCGGCAGCTGGAGGAAGCCGGCCAGTTCCGAGACCTCGAGCGGTGTCGCCATCCCCGCGACGCGAATCGAGCCCTCTCGGGGGCGCAGGACGCCCTCGAGGAGCAGTGCCGAGCGCGGCGTCCGCAACCGCAAGCGCTCGAAGTGCAGGGAATCGCCACGCCACACCGCCTCGCCCGCTGCATCGAGGAGCGCTAGATCCGCCCAGGGCCCCGCCGCCGCCGCGCGGTGCAGCCGCACGCGCACCTGCTGGGCGTTCACGTCGAGCCCCGCCTCGAGGTCGATGTCGCGGACGTCGAAACGTTGCTGCGATCCACCCGAACCCCAGACGTGTCCATCGACGATCTCCAGCTTGCCCACGTGGATGGATGGCAGCGGGGCCCGTGGCCCGCGCCGGCCCGGCGACACCAGCAGATCGCGCTGCACGCCATGAGCGCCGAAACGCACCTCCGGCTGCACGAGACGCAAGCGACGTATGGCCACGCGGCCGCGAAGCAGGTTCCACACCTGCACGCGCGCGCGCAGCTCGTGCGCACTGGCGACGACGATCGGGCCGTCGCGCTCCGAGACGAGTCGCGCGTCGACGAAGACCAGATCCCCGAAAGGATGGCCGCGGACCTCGCCGATCTCGAGCCTGTAGCCACGGTCGTGCAGCAGGTTCGCCGTGAAGCTCTGGGCGATCTGACGTGGCACGATGGGCGTGAAGCGCAGCAGACACCAGAGGGTCCCCGCCGTCACCAGGATGGCCACGACCAGGATGACATGTCTCTTCCGCAGCCGCTTCAAAACGTGTGCCCCAATCCCAGATGGATCTTGCGCTGCCCGAACTTCTTGAGCGGAAGTCCCAGATCGACGCGCACCGGCCCGAACGGCGTCGCGTAGCGCAGGCCGAAGCCGTAGCTGTAGCGCAGATCAGCCCGGCTCTTGTACGGCTCTTCGAACCGGATGCCGAACGCCGCGTCCGTCATCTCGTCAATACCGCTCCAGACGTTCCCGGCGTCCAGAAACACCACGCCGCCCAGCTTGAAGCGACTGAGCCACGGCACCGGCACGCGCAGCTCCACGTTGCCGATGAGCAGCACGGTTCCCGCCTGCACCTCGGTGGTGTCCACCACGGCCTCGGCGCCCTCCCGGCTCAGCCGGGTGGTGGTGATGGGCGCACCCAGCGAGTTGTTGTCGAAGCCGCGCACCGTGGTGTTTCCGCCGGCCTGAAAGAGATACTCGAACGGCACCCCCTGGATTCCGATGTCGGCCTTCGACGCCTCGCGGCTGGCGCCGAACGACTCCACCCAGCCGGTGCGGACGCCCAGCGCCAGCACCCAGCGCCCGAAGGACAGGTAGCGCGCGTAGGAGCCCGTGATGCGGCTGAAGTGGTTGTCCCCTCTGAAGCCGGCGCGCTGCACCGAGAGCGTCCGGACCTCGCCACGCCGCGGATCGAAGATGTTGTCGGAGCTGTTGCGCTGGATCGATGCGCTGAAGGCCCGGGTCTCGAGAAGATCGTCCGTGGATTCCTCCAGCGTCGTCGTCGTGAACGCGGCGAAGGCACCGAGCGACAGCGTGGTGAAGCGGCCACCCTTGCGAACCGCCTGCACGTCGACCCGCGACCGCTTGAGCTCGACGTCCTCGATGCGCCTGTCGATCGAGTAGGCCGCCTGCGGCTCCAAGCGGATCTGCGTCCCGAACAGGTGCGGGTTCACGTAGCGCACGCGCTCGTCCACGAAGAAGTTGTCGCGGGTCTTCTCGATGTTGTACGCCAGCGTGCTCTGCACCTCCAGTGCGTGACCGCGCCCGAACAGGTTCCGGTGCCCCCAGCGCCCGATGAGCCGCGCCTCGTACTCGTCACGTCTCCCGAACCCCACCGAGCCCTCGACGAACGACATCTTGCGCTCCATGACACGCACGGCGATGTCGACCGCACGGCGCTCGATGACGATGTTCTCCTCGCGGATCGTCACGCGGCGGAACAGCCGCGTGGTGTAGAGATTCTGCTCGCTCTCGCGCAGGCGCGTGTACGAGTACACCTCGCCGGGGCGCACTCGTAGCTCGCGCCGGATGAGCTCCTGGTTGGTCTCCCGGTTGCCCGCCACCGTGACCGCCCGGATCTTGAACCGCGGCCCCGGATCGAGCTTGAAGATGAGAACCGCCTCGGTCGAGTCCGGCGTGAGGAGCGTGCTGTCCCGCACGCCCACCGCCAGGTAGCCGCGTGCGAGGAACGCGAGACGCAGAGCCCGCGACACGCGCCCGCGCTGCGCGGCGCCGAACGGGTACGGGTCCCCGCGGGAGATGGGCGTCACCCGCCGCAGCTCCTGCAGGCTCATGACCTGCTGCGGCGAGTAGCGCACGTCGCGCAGGATGGTCCGCAGCCCCTCGCGGACGCGCAGGCGCAGCCGCACCATGTTCGTGCTCGCCTGCACCACCATCACGGAGTCGAGCCAGACACAGGCGCCCCCGAAGCCCTGTCGCAGGTAGAAAGCCTCGATCCGCCGCATCTCCTTCGGGAAGACGTTGCGCTGGTAGCGCGGGCGCTGTCGCAACGGGTGCAGGAGGCTCGGAAACTTCAGGAGCATCTGCTCCCGCAGCTTCGAGTCGTCGAAGTGCTCGTTTCCGAGGAAGT
>JBHHXQ010000380.1:0-3303 GCA_046757105.1 Candidatus Krumholzibacteriia bacterium | reverse complement strand
CGTCGTTGCGCCGATCGATCGCTGCCTCCAGCACGTCGAAAACCTTCGAGACGACGATCCAATCGATTCGAGGCCCCCGGCTCTCGCCCCGGAACGCGTTGAAGGTGCCCTCGTTTCCGGCCCGGGCCGGATGGGCCCGGCGGTAGGTGTCGACAAACGACTCCTCTGCACGCGTGATCTCGTCCGGCGTGCCGAGCACCAGCGCCCGATACGGACCACCGGCGTCGGCCGGCGCGTTGAAATCGCCGCAGATGATCGCCGGCGCCCCCCGGCACAGTTTCGAGACCCGCCTCCGCAGCAGCTTCGCCGACTCGAGCCGCGCCTTCTCTCCAGCATGATCGAAGTGTGTGTTGAAGAGATGGATGGTGGTGAGCGAGTCGTCTCGCGTCCCGAGCTTCACCCAGGACGCCACGCGTGGCAGCGCGCTGTCCCAGCTCTTGCTGCCGGGGACCTCGGGGGTCTCGCTGAGCCAGAAGTGCCCTTCGTCCAGCTTCTCGAACCTGTCACGCCGAAAGAAGATCGCGCACATCTCGCCCGCCGCGCGCCCGTCGTCGCGTCCGGCGCCGACGAAGTCGTATCCGGGCAGGTGCTCTTGCAGGAACTCCGCCTGGAAGAGCAGACATTCCTGGACACCGAGGAGATCCGGGCGGTCGCGTGTGATCGCGCCCAGAAGCAGCTCCTTGCGGTGGTCCCAGGCGTTGGGGCCGTCGTTCGCCGTCCCGTAGCGGATGTTGAAGCTCATCACGCGGTACACGCGGGCGGCAGAGGCGTCTTCTTCGGCCCGCGCATCCGCGGAGCTTCCAGCCCACGTCACGAGGGCGGCCACGAGAATCCCTGCCGTTGAACCATGTCTCACTCGACCACTCCCCGCCGGCACGAGGTGTGCGGCCGCGCCCGCGCGAGCCGTGCTTCTGCCTGTCTACGACTCCGGCCGGTCCCGGGCCGCGATGCGCAGCATGGCGGCCAGGCTGCGTTCGACGTCCTCTTCGGTGGTGGCCCAGGAGGAGACGCTGATGCGCATCGCGGTGTGGCCCTGCCACTCGGTGACGCCGCACCAGCAGGTGCCGTCGGATTGGATGCCGTCGATGACGCGGAGCGTCGTCTCGGCGTCTCCGAAGGAGACGAGAACCTGGTTCACGACGACCTCGTTGAGGATCCGGTGGCCGGCTTCCGACAGCCCTTCGGCGAAGCGCGCGGCATGGCGGCAGGTGCGCTCGACGAGATCGGCCAGTCCCTTGCGGCCGAGCGCGCGCAGGGCGGCCCAGATCTCCACACCCCGCGCGCGGCGCGACAGCTCGGGCGTGTAGTGGCAGGGATCGCGCGCCGGGCTCTCGAGCAGATAGGCGGCCTGCGTCGACATCGCGTCGCGCAGCGTCTCGGGATCGCGGACGAAGGCCAGCCCACTGTCATAGGGCACGTTGAGCCACTTGTGCGCGTCGGTGGCCCAGGAGTCGGCGCCGGCCACACCGGCCACGAGGTGGGCGCGCTCGGGGGCCGCCGCGGCCCACAGGCCGAAGGCACCATCGACGTGCACCCACGCGCCCGCCTCGTGCGCCCGGGCGCAGATCTCGCCGGCCGGATCGAACGCCCCCGAGTTCACGTTCCCGGCCTGGACACAAACGATCGTCGGCCCCGACATCGCCGGAAGCGCATCGGCACGCATCCTCCCCTGGCCGTCGACCGGCACCGTGGCGACCCGCTCGCGTCCCAGGCCCAGAAGACCGAGAGACAGGAACACCGCCGGATGTGCCTCTTCTCCCACGACGACCGTCACCCGAGGCGCGCCGAACAGGCCTTGTGACTCGACGTCCCATCCCGCCTGCTCCAGGACCGCGTGCCGCGCCGCGGCCAGAGCCGTGAAGTTGGCCATCGTGGCGCCGGTCACGAAGGCACCAGCGCACGCGGGCGGCAGGGCGAGAACATCCAGGAGCCAGCGCAGCGCGATCTCCTCGATCACCACGGCAGCCGGCGATGCCACGTGCAAGCCGGCGTTCTGGTCCCAGGCTCCGGCGAGCCAGTTGGCGGCCAACGCGGCCGGAAGCGAGCCGCCGATCACGAAGCCGAAGAAGCGCCCGCCCGCGCTCGTGACCGTGGCCGGCGAGCCGATGTCGTCGAGAATGCGCAGGACATCCTCTGCCGGGGTGGGATCCGCGGGCAGCGCCACGTCCAGTGCTGCGAGGCGCTCCACCGCCTCGGGTGGTGGCGCCACACTGCGTGCATCGATGCCCTCCAGATAGCGAGCCGCTCGCTCTGCGACTTGTCCGAGCAGTGACTTCATTCGATTGCCTCCTCTGCTGTCCGTCGGGCTGCGTTCGCGTTCTGGCTCACCGACATCATGTTGCGGAGCGCCGTCCCGAACCAGGCTCCGTCCGCGCGCACCGCGACGAGGAACGTGCCGCCGAGAATGAGAAGTGCGCCCAGGATGGACCAGGCATCGGGGCTCTCGGCGAAGAACAACGCGCCCCAGACGACGGCGAACAAGACCTGCAGGTAGGACATGGCCGTGGCCCGGCCCGCAGGCTCGAGCTTGAGCCCGCGCGTCAGCGTGATCTGCCCGATCTGCGTGAAGATGCCCACGCCCACGAGCACGAGCCACTCGGCGCCGTGCGGCCACACGACGTCGCGGAGCATCGTCGGGATGGATGCCGGCACCGCGACGAGCGGGAAGTAGAACACGATGACGAGCGGATCCTCGGAGCGGCTCAGCCTGCGGACGACGGTGTAGGCGGCGGCGCTGAAGACGGCGCCTCCGAGGGCGGCGAGTGTCGGGAGGGTCGCCAACCCCGCGGCGGACGCTGCGAACAGGAAGCCGGGCTTGGTGACCAGGATCACGCCCGCGAAGCTCAGGAGGATCGACGCATACAGCCGCAGCCCGACGCTTTCGCTCAGGAACAGGGCCGCCAGGATCGCCGTCAAGACCGGGTGCAGGTAGTGCAGCACGGTGACCTCCGCCAGCGGCAGGCGCGTCACCGAGAAGTAGAAGCAGCTCAATCCGCCGAAACCCAGCACACCTCGGAAGACGAGAAGCTTGCGGTTGCTTCCCCACACCCGCTTGCCAGCGTGCCGCAGGAGGGAGTAGCTCAGAACGAGGCTGATGAGTGCGCGAGCGAAGACGATCTCCTGGCTCGGAAGCCGCTGCCCGAGGAGCTTCACCAGGAGCGCCATGAGGCTGAACGCCAGGGCGCTCGCGGCCATGTAGGCAGGGCCCGGAGGAATCCCCTTCATTCGCCACTCCCCGCTCGGGTGTGTCCGACGTTCGCGTGCTCCGCCCTCACGTCTTCGAATCCAGCGCGGCCAGGCGGC
>JBHHXQ010000379.1:0-3305 GCA_046757105.1 Candidatus Krumholzibacteriia bacterium | reverse complement strand
TCGAGAACGCCCGCGACTACGAAATCGATCCGCTCCTGCTCAACCCGGTCGGGAACTGAGGGGGCCCGGGACAACATGCACATCCTTCTCACCAACGACGACGGGATCTCCGCGCCGGGGCTGGTCGCGATGTACCGAGAGTTGATTCCACTCGGCGAGGTCACGGTGGTCGCGCCCGAGTCGGCCCAGTCGGCGTCGGCCCACGCGATCACCATCTCCGATCCGCTGAGCGCCCGGGGGGTCCACGTGCAGAACGTCTTTCACGGGCATGCCGTGACCGGACGACCGGTGGATTGCGTCAAGCTCGCCCTACAGGAACTGGTCGAGCGGCCGGTCGATCTGGTGGTCTCGGGGATCAACGACGGGGCCAACGTGGGGATCAACGTCCTTTACTCCGGAACGGTGGCGGCGGCGGCGGAAGGGGCGCTGCTGGGCGTGGCCTCTGCCGCCGTCTCGCTCGAGCGCGGCGAGGAGCTGGACTTCGATCGTGCGGCGGTGGTGGCCCGGCGGCTGATCAGCCGGATGATCGAGCAGGGTGTTCGGCCGGGGACGCTGCTCAACTTCAACATCCCGAATTTCGGCCGCGGAGAGCCGCGGGGCGTCCGAGTCGTGCCCCAATCGGTGCAGATCATGGACGATCACTATCTCTGCCGCGAGGGTCCCGACGGCCTGCATCAGTACTGGCTCAAGGGAAAGTACGGACCGGTCAGCAAGACCGAAGAGACCGACCTCCGCGCCATGCTGGACGGCTACGTCACCGTGACGCCGCTTCAATTCGACCTAACCGACCGGGCCACGATCGAAACCCTCGCCGCGTGGAACTGGCCGGAGCTGCGAAAGACGGGACGGACGGACGCAGGGACTTAGGGACAGAGAGAGAAGCGACGAAGAATCAAAGCCACGGAGCCAGGATCGGAGAAGGGGGAGATTCTCATTACTTTTCGGCGCGAGACATGCGTTCCGGGTAGTCCCGGAGGGACAGCGTGAGAAATAGGGGTAGGGAAGACCGGTTAACACTACAGCGCAAAGTCACTTCCTACACAAGTCCGTATTCGGGCCACATCGATGCTCCGTTTTCGTAGTTTCTTGAGCGTTGTTTTGCGGTGGCCGGCCTTGGCGGCGGCGTTGTGGTTTCGGGTGTAGCTGATTTGCCATGCGGCGTGCTCCAGGAGACGTTCACGGCCCACCCGCCCCAAGGGCCAAGCTCGACACCAGGCGGCCAGGGCATCGCGAACCTGATGGAGCGTAAGGCTCTCGACCGGGTACGTGGGGCGATCGTCGTCGGGATCCCGGTAGGGAAAAAACGCCCGCTTCTTCTTCCACTTGTTCCTCGGCCATCAACTGTTCTCGCATCTTGTTCAGATACAGGTGGCTCACCTGCGTGAGCGCCATGTGCCGATGAATCGATCGCCAGCCCCGGACCTCGAAATGATCGAAGCCGAGCTCATCTTTTTCCTCTTTGAAGCATTGTTCGATCGGCCAACGAGAGTAGCCCACATACACCAGCCATTCCAACGGAGTCCCAGCGGGTGCGTTCGATACGAAGAACTTCACATCGCCGGGCTCCTCAGGATTCCGCGCTGCGATCAACCAGTACGGCCTCGTGGGTAAACCGTCACGCTGCATCCGAAACTCGATCACCTTGACCTCGCGCACCATGGGTCCTTTCTCGCCATCCTTGATGTGGATCGGCGTCCAGGACTGGCCGACGAACGAGGGTGAATGGTTCAACAAGTTCCGCACCTCGCTGGCTTTGGCCGCGGTCTTCGCAAGCCGCGGATACCGCCGTTTTCGGCCCCTTTTTCGCATCTCCTGGGGCGTCGCCCGGTAGAGAACCCTGGGGGCCGCGGCCCATCCACGGAAGTTGCACGGCACCTCCGCCACGTACGTCTGCCCCAACGCGTCGAGGCCGTCCAGAAAGGCATAGCTCTGTCCGTAATGCTCATCAAACGTCCAAGCCGCCACGCGAATGCCGTTGCGAAGCGCACGTTGGATCTGGCCCAGGGCGATCTGAGGCTTGGAACGATGCGTGACGTCATCGGGAATGCCGGCTCGCGCCCGACGCTCCCCGTCATTCGCCCAACTCTTGGGAAGAAACAGATCGCCGTCGAGCAGCGAATGAAACCGTCCCACCGTGTAGCCGAGGTGAACGCTGACCACGCAGTTGTCCACCTTGCCCCTGTTGCCGTTCCACTGACGTTGGACGCACGCCGTATGCACCCCCTTCTTGGTCGATCCCGTCTCATCGATCAGGCCGATGGCGCGCGGGTGGCTGTGATCACGAGCCACGATCTCCTGAACCCGATCGATCATCCGCTGCTCATCCCAACTCGCCGAGCCCAGGAAAACCTGTAAAGAACGGGGAACAACGCCGGCCCGAAGGGCGATCGGCTCCGCACTCTTGCGCTGCAAGTCCGAGTTCTGACCCTCCACGTAAACCTCAAGATACGACTCCGTATCACACCGCCCAAAGCAATCCGAAAACTCCGCCAGAAAGGCGTCAAGCCCGCGTCCAACCCGCTGAATCTCTGCGACATCCATGTTTTGCTCCTGCCAAAGAACGTAAGTCGTTGCCATGGCAGAAGTTATCGAACACGACGGGCCAGTTTCTTGAGCTTACTTTGCGCTGTAGTGCTAGTGTGGCCTGGTTGTCGCACGTCGCCGCCGGCAGGATCTCGCCGAGCGTGGAGCGGGTGTTGCGGTAGCGAACACGCTCCATTACCCGCCGGGCCGCTAGCAGTCGGTTGAAAAAAGCCGGCAGGCGTCTGTGACCCGTGTTTTCACCGGTTGGAAACCGGTGCTACACCCCGTTGGCGGACTTTTTCAACGGGCTCCTACGGGACGACGCGTCCAGATCGTCACGTCGGTCCGCAGACTCAACCGGATGGTTTCGGCGCGCCCGCAACCGGCCGGTCTCTGAAGACTTAGCGTCGTCGTCCCTTTCCTCGAACGACGGTGATCACTCCGTTTACCGTCGGTCCGGCGTATTCTTCCCGCAACCCGTCGGGCCAGTCAACTTCAAGCGAATCGATCTTTGTGGCCGGGCCCAACCCGAAATGGGCCCGGACGTCGCTGCTCGACAGATATCTCCCCGCCGGGCTGATCGTCCGGACGAACCGGCGCGACCCGCATGCCACCGTGATACGCGCCCCGATCGCATCGCGACGCAGTCGGGGGTCCACCGCCCGCACGATGAGCCATGAGCCTCGACGTGGTGTGTCGTTGCGATAAACCCGCGCCGGCCCCTGGATGTTGGTCACCACCAGATCCACATCTCCGTCACCGTCCAGATCGCCCATGGCCAG
>JBHHXQ010000378.1:0-3361 GCA_046757105.1 Candidatus Krumholzibacteriia bacterium | reverse complement strand
AGGTCCCGGCCGCCGCGACCCGCGCCGGGACGGCTCGGGTCGGCGGCGGCGCGGCAGCCGCGGGCGCGGCCGCCGCGGCCGGCCGATCCTCGAGGACAATCCCGCGCTCACGGGATCGCGTAGCCGGCGGAGCCCGAGGCCGATGGAGCCGCCCGGAGGCACCTCTTGACGCCCGCGGGGGTTCACTGCTAAACAGGGGTGCTTTTCCGGGAAGGAGTCGACGTGTACGCCGTGGTTCGTATTGCAGGAAAACAGTTCGCGATCCGACCCCAGCAGCGCCTGCGCGTTCCGCGGCTCGAGGCCGAGGTCGGCGCCGAGGTCGCGCTCGACGACGTGCTCCTGGTGTCGGCAGACGCGTCGCACCAGGTCGGCTCGCCGCGGGTCCCTGGGGGGCGCGTCACCGCCCGGGTCCTCGGCCACGATCGGGACCGCAAGGTCCTGGTCTTCCGGAAGAAGCGCCGCAAGGACTCGAAGAAGAGGAACGGCCATCGTCAGCCGTACACGGAGATCCAGATCCAGGAGATCCAGGTGTCCTGAGAACGCGAGGTAGGGCTTCCATTGGCACACAAGAAGGGCCAGGGCGCGTCTCGAAACGGGCGCGACAGCAATCCGAAGTATCTGGGCGTGAAGCGTGGCGATGGCCAATGGGTCCGCGCCGGGAGTATCCTGGTGCGTCAGCGTGGCACTCCCATCCATCCGGGCCAAAACGTCGGAAAGGGGCGCGATGACACGCTGTTCGCACTCATCGATGGACGAGTGGTGTTCGAGCGTGTCGGGCGCCAACGCAAGCTGGTGCGCGTCGAGGCGGTCTGACGGCCTCGCACGGTGCACGCAGCGACTCGACACGGGGGCCCGCACCGGCCCCCGGTTCCTTTTTGAGCGCCGATCCCGCGAGGGAAAGGGCATGCGGGTGGCGATTGCGGCAGCGGGGGTCGTGGCAGCGTTCGGGGCACCGGTGTGGGGTCAGCAGGGGGCCAGCCCCATCGACGAGGACGCGGCCTACATCCTCTTCCACGAGATCGTGCAGGTCGCCTCCCCTGGACGCGCGCGCGACGTCTCGTTCGTGAACACCGGGCTCAACATCGTCATGCCGGCCGAGCTCGTGTGGATCGCCGATCCCGGCAGCCCCGGGATCATCGCGGTGGCTTCCCGACCGATCAAGGATACCGCGAAGGCGGGCGAAGTGCTCGGAAGCCGGGGCCTGCAGGTGATCCGCGGCACGGCTGCACTGCACGTCGGAGACAACATCACCTGTGCAGTGTCGGAATCGGGGCGGCTGACGGTCGTCGGTGGTGTCTTCGTCGACAGCCTCGAGGTGGGCGGTTCGATCGCCTCCGCAGTGGACGTCGACGTGAGCCCCTCCGGGCTCATCTACGTCCTGTGGGGAGACCGGGTCACGGTCTACTCGAACCCACCCGACGAGCCGCTGTGGAGCTTCATGCTCGAGGCGGACGTGCTGCCCGCGGTGGGTCTGGCGGTCACCGCGGCCGCAGACGTCGTCGTGGCGGGCCGCGGCGAGCAGGCGGTGGCGGTGTATGGCCTCGACGCCGAGGGGCGGTACCGGCGCAGACGGGCCCAGAGCGCCGCCGATCTCGAGTTGGAGACGGTGAGCGGGGTGTCGCTCAGCCCGTTCATGCTCCTGCCGGTGCAGGGCCGAGAGGGCTGGGTCGAGCGGGATCGCTTCGTGTTCCTGGCCGACGCCACCTCCGGCGCGCTCCTCGCTGTCGAGCGCACGACGCTGCAGGCGGTCGGGCGCTGCGACGTGCGCGACGAGCTGCCCGGCGCTTCGCCGGGGCGGCTGGATCTGAGCAATCGCGGCCAGATCGCCTACGTGGATGTGGGCTCCGGCGAGGCGTACGTCCTGCCGACGCGGGTGACGGTGGCGATGGTGGAGAGCGCCGAGTTCCGCTGGCGGATCCTGGACGCGTCGAGGACGAATCGGATTCAGGGCGGCTCGGGCGACACGCTGCAGGCACAGGAGGGATCGGAACGTTGACGGAGTCCCGCGCCAGGCGCGTTGCGATCATTCCGGCCCGCTACGGTTCCAGGCGCTTCCCTGGCAAGCCGCTCGCCGAGATCGCCGGCAAGCCGCTCGTGCAGCACGTTCTCGAGCGCGTGCAGGCGGCCGGGGTCTTCGATGACCTGTGCGTGGCGACGGACGACGAGCGCATTGCGTCGGCCGTGCGCCGCGCCGGTGGCACGGCGCGGTTGACGAGCGCCGATCACCGGAGCGGCACGGAGCGGGTGGCCGAGGTCGCCGCACGGCTCCCCGAGGACACCATCGTGTTCAACGTGCAGGGTGACGAGCCGTTGCTGCCGGCCGCCCTGCTGCGGGAGCTCGTGCGCTTCGTGGAGGACGATCCAGGGGTCGAGTTCGCGACCGCCGCGCACCTGGCTGGGGACGAGCGCGGGTTCCACAGCCCGCACGTGGTCAAGGTGGCGCTGGATGCGCGCGGACGGGCGCTCTACTTCTCGCGGGCTCCGATCCCGTACGACGAGGAGGGCTCCGCGCACTACATGCGGCACGTCGGGATCTACGCATTTCGGCGCCGCACCCTGTCGCGGTTCGTGGCGCTGCCGCCGAGCCTGCTCGAGCGCCGCGAGGGCCTCGAGCAGCTGCGCGCACTCGAAAACGGCATTCCCATCCACGTGATGGTGACGCAACACGAATCCGTCGGCGTGGATACGCCGGAGGACCTGAAAGCGGTTGCCATGCGACTCGACCGGCTTCTAGAATCCCCGGAAACGGAACCACGCTCCCGATCCGCCCCGCACTCCCGCGCCAGGTAGGAGCGATGACGAAATACATCTTCGTAACGGGTGGTGTTGTTTCCTCCTTGGGCAAGGGCATCGCCACGGCCTCTCTGGGGCTGTTGCTGAAGAAGCGCGGGCTCAAGGTCGTCTTGCAGAAGTTCGATCCCTATCTCAACGTCGACCCGGGAACGATGAGCCCCTTCCAGCACGGAGAGGTGTTCGTGACCGACGACGGCACGGAAACCGATCTCGATCTGGGTCACTACGAGCGCTTCACGGACGTCAACCTGTGCCGCCAGCACAACACCACGGCGGGACAGATCTACGAGTCGCTCATCCACAAGGAACGCCAGGGCGACTTCCTCGGCCACACGGTGCAGGTGGTGCCGCACGTCACCGATGCGATCAAGGAACGCATCCGGGCTGCCGCGAACGGCAACGACGTCGTCGTCACCGAGATCGGCGGCACCGTGGGTGACATCGAGAGTCTGCCGTTTCTCGAGGCCGTGCGCCAGTTCAGGCTCGATGTCGGCATGCACAATTGCATGGACGTCCACCTGACGCTGGTGCCGTACATCCGGGCGGCGAATGAGGTGAAGACGAAGCC
>JBHHXQ010000377.1:0-3365 GCA_046757105.1 Candidatus Krumholzibacteriia bacterium | reverse complement strand
GCAAAGCCACGCCACGCGACATGCTGCGGATCCAGCTCGACGATCGCGCCTTGGTCCTCGAGCGCTGGCGCGATCTGCTTCTCGCGGTGCTCACCCCGGAGGTCACACGCTCCGATCCGCGCCGCGCGGAGTTGCGCCGCCACGTCGAGAGCTGGGGCGGACGGGCCGCCGCGGAGTCCGTCGGGTACCGCGTCGTGCGCGAGTTCCGAAGCGCCGTTTCGAGCGCCGTGCTCGGAGCAGCGCTGTCGCGGTGCCGCGACGCGGATCCGCGCCTGCGCCACTGGCACCTCCGGCAACGCGAGGGGCCCGTGTGGCAGATCCTCCAGGAGCGTCCCGAGCATCTGCTCGATCCGCGCCATGAAAGCTGGGACGAACAGCTGGTGGCCGCCGTCGACACGACGCTTCTGCGTCTGCTGCGGATCGGCGATGATCTCGCCGAGCGCACGTGGGGCGAACGCAACGCGACGCGGATCCGGCACCCGATCAGCCGTGCCGTGCCCGCCCTGCGCCGCTGGCTCGACATGCCCCGGCGCGCGCTGCCCGGCGACCGCGACATGCCACGCGTCCAGGCCCCCACGTTCGGCCCCTCACAACGCCTGGTCGTGTCGCCCGGCCGGGAAGAGCTGGGCTTCTTCCACATGCCGTGCGGCCAGAGCGGCCACCCCATGTCGCCGTTCTACCGCAACTCGCACGCCGCCTGGGAGAACGGCGAACCGACCCCGTTCCTCCCGGGCCCCGCGTTGCACACGCTCGTCCTCTCCCCTAGCGATCGGTGAGCCGCGGCGAGCCGCCCTCGGCGGCACGTCGCGGGCCGTCCGACGTGAGGACGGGCCGCGCCGGAAGACCGATCACAAACCCATGCGGCTCGCGAGCTCGCCAAGGTTCGGGACCTCGAGGTCGGGCTGCGCCTGCGCCGCAGGCGTGGCACCAAAGCCTTCGCGGTCGTGCCGCCGATTCACCCAGACCGTGGAGAGCCCCAGACGTTTCGCCGGCACGATGTCGTGGTGCAGGCTCTGGGCGACGTGCAGGATGCGGTCCTCCGGGACCGCGAGGCGCTCGAGAGCGTTGCGGAAGGCATCGAGGGACGGTTTGTAGGCCCGCGAGTCCTCCGCGGTGATGACGTGGTGGAACTCGACCTGCAGCTTCCCCGCGGTGATCGCGAAGAGATCGTTGTCGACGTTCGAGATGACGGCGAGCGCGTAGCGAGTGCCGAGCGCGCGCAGCGCCTCGACGGTATCCGGGAAGGGCTCCCAGTCGGGGAAGGAGCGCTCGAGGCTCAGCCGCTCGGGGTCGGACGGCGTGAAACCCAGTCCGGTCGCCAGCGCATCCACGACCGTCCGGAGCACTTCGCGGTAGCTGCGGTACACGCCGGCTTCGGCCTGTCTCTCGAGGCGCGCATAGCGCTCCAGCACGGCGCCGTCCGCGAGCTCCAACCCGTGCGCGCGCAGCACCGGCCACACGGCGCCGAGGATCCCGGACTCCCAGTCGACCAGCGTGCCGTAGCAATCGAACGTCAGCACCTCGAAGCGGTCGAAGTCGAGCATGGCTGCCCTCCTCGCTCGCGGACGGAGGCTTCGACCTGCACGAAGGGATACGTGGGGCCGATGCCCGGTGGTGCAGCCGGGCGGCCGCGACCGACCCAGTCGCCAGGGAGAAGAGCCTGCTATGGTTGCGGCTTCCCGGTGGACCGAAGCAGCCCCGGACCGGACCGGCGGTACCTGCGCACGTATGCGGGCGCTTCGATGCCGGACCGCAACTCCGGGTGCGCCTCGGGCTCGAGCGGCGTCAGGCGCAACGGAACGACGCCGGCCCAGACATCGAGCTTCAGATCCTCCTCGTCGTCTTTCGGAGGACCGACCCGCAGCTTCGCCGACGCTTCGTCGAGCGGGATCTCCAGCACTGCGGTCGCCGCCAGCTCCTCGTCGGTGGGCCGGCGCGCGTCCTGCGTCCGGCCCGGCACCAGGTGCTCGACGAGCTGGTCGAGAGCGGAGCGCGCCAGCACCAGTCCGTCCAGAAGCGTCACGGTGACGCACGCATCACAGCCCGCGCCCAGCATGCGCATCAAGCGGCTCGCCACCGATCCGTGCAGGAGGAGCTTGTTGCCGGCGCGCGCGTAGCCCATCGGGATGACGAACGGCTGCCCATCGACGACGAAGCCGAGGTGGCACACGATGCCTTCGTCCAGGATACGATGGATCACCTGGCGGTCGTAGCAACCGCGCTCCTTCAGGCGCTTGACCGTGTTGCGTGCAGTGCGCGCGCTCGACCCCGATGCCACTCCTGCACCCCCGTTTCGACACGTTCCACGATCGGGCCAGCCGCACCCCGTCGGACCACGATGCGCTGGCACGCTCGGGGCGCCGTGGCCCGCTCGAGCTCGGCACCGGTCGCCCAGGCCCGTTCGTGCACCGCCGTGCCCGGTCCAGCTCGCCCCTGCACGTAGGGTAGGCGAGGAGAGTGGCCCCCCCAAGGTCCAATCCCGCGGAATCTCGATGGTGCCAATCCCGGCGGCGGCGTGGTTGCTGAAGCCCGATGGGGCGTGGAAGAGGCCGCTTGCCGCTCGCGCGCCCGGCTGCAGGAGGCCGATCGAGGAATCGCAACGGACTTCTTGGGTCCGCGGACGCGGAGGCTGTCCGATTTCCGACTCCATGCATCACTGCCCACCCGCGTCACATCGACGGCATCGACCACGACGTTCCGGCGAGCCCGCGGCTCATGGGAGGGTCGAATGGAGGACACTTCATCCCGGCAAGTCAGCTCGAGGATGAGGGTTGAGGAGCCACCCGGCAGAGAGTACATTTCGTGGACTAGGTTCATCCTTTGAGTCACCTGAGGCGAAGGAGAAGACCATCCCGGCGACGAGCGCTCCGTGCCGTCCTTGCACGTCTGCCAGCGATGGCCAACGCTGGGGGCGGTGATGGGAATTGGCGGGGCAGAACGAATCGAATACTTGAAGAAGAGAATCGGGGACCTCGAACGACACGCGTGCGAAGACCCCCAGAGCGGCAATGCCGCACTACAGGGAGTCCTCGAGCTTCTGCGCGAGATGGTGCGCGAACTGCAGGAGGCCGAGACCGGGAGCGCCGCACCGCCTCCAGCCACAGGGCTCGCGGCTGCGGCGAAGAGAGGCACCGCACCCACGCCCGTCGAACCCGGACAACCTCTCCGGGAATCCGAAGAGAGCTTCCGCGCCCTCTCCGAAGACGCTCTCGCGGGGGTCTACCTTTTTCAGGACGGCAGACTGCGGTACGTGAATCGCCGCTTCGTGGAGATCCTTGGCTACACGCAGCAGGAGATCCTGGATCTCGACGACGCCCTCTCCCTCGTGGCACCCGAGCGCCGGGGCGAGATCGAGACGACCGTTC